>JAZQZA010000041.1:0-12610 GCA_045633765.1 Tidjanibacter sp.
GTACGAGGGCAAATGCGATAACGAACGAGATGAGCGAAGCGTTGATACTCTCTGCACCCAGCGAAGGACCAACCACGGTGTCGTGAATGATGCGGGCGGGGGCGGGGAGTTTACCCGACTTGAGCACATGTGCAAGGTCGGTAGCCTCGGTGATGGTGAAGTTGCCGGTGATAGCCGAGCGGCCGCCGGTAATCTCGTTCTGAACGGTGGGAGCCGAGTAAACTACGCCATCGAGAACGATAGCGATGCTCTTACCGATGTTGGCTTTGGTCATACGGGCCCAAACATTGGCACCGCTTGCATTCATAACCATATCAACCTCGGCGGAGCCACCGGTCTGCGAGTACTGGGGCGAAGCGTCAACTACAGAGCCACCATCCAGGGGAGCCTTGCCGTCACGGCCATCTGCCTTGATAGCGAAGAGCTCATATACGGTGCCGGCCTCGTCGATAGCCTTGGCGCTCCACAAGAAGCGTACATCGGGGTTGATAACAGCCTTAACGCGGGGATTCTCCAACATTGCGTCGATGGCAGCGATGTCGTAGCTCATAGCGCGACCTACAACAGGACCACCATAGGTGTTGATCTCGAGTTTGCCAAGCAAGGGGTTGTTTTTGATGTAGGCCTCGCGAGCGGCGTTCTCCGACACCTCTGCGCCCTCGAGCTCTGCTACGAGGTCACCCTCGGCAGCCTCACTCTTAACCTCCTTGGTTGCGTTGTCGGCGCTCTGCATCTCCCTCAATACGCGGTTTGCACGCTCGAGCTGGGGGATAACCTCGCTACCGTCGTAGGTAGCCCAGAACTCCAACGAAGCGGTACCCTGAAGGAGCTTACGAACACGCTCGGGCTCCTTAACGCCGGGAAGCTCAACCAAGATGCGACCCGAGTTCTCAAGACGCTGAATGTTGGGCTGTGCTACACCGAAGCGGTCGATACGGCTGCGGAGAACGTTGTAGGAGTTGGAGATGGCGCTCTCTGCCTCTGCGCGAAGTGCGTCAATAACCTCCTCGTTGGAGCTATTGAGAGTCACTTTCTCCTTCATAACCTGATTGTTGAAAATCAGAGCGAGGGGTGCGCCATTGGACTGACGGTCGTAGGCTTTAGCGAACGCCGAGATGAAGTCGCCCTGATTGCCAGCTTTGGCCTCCTCGATAGCTGCGAGGAAAACGGGGTCCTTCGAATCGTTCGAGAGAGCCACAACGATATCCTCTACGGCAATCTCGAGCATTACGTTCATACCACCGCGGAGGTCAAGACCGAGGTTGATCTCTTTCTCTTTTACCTCTGCGTAGGTAAATTTCTTCACGAGTACATTGTAAACAGGTTTGGACTTAACGCTGTCGAGATACTGCTGCTCCTTCTCGATGAGGAGAGCTGCGCGGTAAGCCTCTTCGCTTTTGCCTGCTTTGGCCAAATCTGCCTCGGTAACGGTGGTAGCAGCAACCTGCTCAATAGCATATTTCTCTGCTTTGTTCTCCACCCTCATCGAAACAAATGTGAACGAAAGCTGGTAAGCGCACGCGATAGCCAAGACGATCGCGATGAATTTAATAAGACCTTTGTTCTGCATTTTTTTGATAGGTTTTGAAAAATTATTGTTTGTTTTGATTTTTGTCGTTGTTGCCTGCCCTCTCACGCGCGTAACACGCGCAATCGCGCAATTAGCCCGCAAAACTAACCAAAATAATTCAATCTGCAAAATTAATATCACTAATCATCCCTCTCCAGAGTGTTTTTTCTGGGGCGGGGGAGGGAGGAAGGGAGGGGTGTGGTTGGGAGTTTTTTGGCGCGGATGTTGCATCTTTGAAGGGTGAAGTTTTACCAATTTAACACTATAAGAGTTATGAAAGAGGAAAAATGTGGCACCAAGACTAGTGGGTGCGACACCAAGGACGAGAAGAAGGGTGGCACCACCTGCACCACCTCCAAACCCCACGAGGAGAAGCACGAAAAGAGTCGTGGGTGTGGTTGTGGCACCAAAAAGTAACCACCCCTTCGGCGCGCATATTCTCGCGCGAGAAATGATATGGGTGGGGCCAGAGAAAGTCTTTGGTTTTTGCTTTGTTTGCGGGCACGAAAAATGCGTTGCCCGCGATTTTTTTTTGGCTTATCGTCGGCGGGGTAAATTATCCTCCAAACCCCCTTGGGAAGGTGCGAGAACTCCGATTTTGGAGGGGCGAGAGGTGTGGTTGTGAGAATCTCTTTTTGCCCTCTGCGGGGCCCTCTGTGGGGCTTTGTAGAGGAAATGTTAAGTTTGTGTTATGCCCATTTTAAGTTATTGTTAATTAAGTGAAGTGGTGGTTCGGTGGTGTGAAAAAGCAATTACATTTGTAGCGTGGAAATGTGCTAATTCACTAAACAAACAATAAATGTCGACTATTTACATTTTTGCCGTTATCGTACTGCTGCTTCTTGCAGTCGGCGGCTTGTATGTGGGTGTCTCCAATGACGCTGTGAACTTTCTGAACTCGGCCATTGGTTCCAAGGCAGCACCCAAAAAAGTAATCCTCACGGTTGCATCCATTGGTATTCTTATCGGTGCGCTCACTTCGAGCGGTATGATGGAGGTGGCTCGTAGCGGTGTTTACTACCCACAATTCTTTACATTCCACGAGGTTATGATTCTCTTCCTCGGTGTGATGTTTGCCAATGTGATTCTGTTGGATGTATTCAACTCGCTGGGCTTGCCCACCTCGACAACCGTTGCTCTGGTCTTCGGACTTTTGGGTTCGGCAATCGCTGTGTCGGTGACCAAAGAGCCTATCATTGGTGCAGATGGCAACCCCGAGACGCTCATCAACTCGGGCAAGGCGCTGGCAATGATTGCCGCCATTCTGCTCTCGGTTGTGCTGGCCTTCATCACAGGTACGGTGTTGATGTTCTTGAGCCGTCTTTTGTTCACCTTCCGCTACCACAAACAGCTCCGCCGTTGGGGTGCGCTGTGGTGTGGTGTAGCATTCACCATCATTGTCTACTTTGCACTCATCAAAGGTTTGAAGTCTTCGGGCTTGGCTGTGGATCTGGTGGCCTATATCAACGACCACACGATGCTCTGCCTGGGCATTGTCTTTGTGGCTAGCTCGCTTTTGATGTTCCTCCTGCAGCTGCTGAAGGTTAACATCCTCAAGGTGACCATCTTGGCGGGTACTTTCTCGTTGGCGTTGGCATTTGCGGGTAACGACCTTGTGAACTTTATCGGTGTGCCTCTGGCGGGTCTTGACTCGTGGAGGATTGCCGAGGCTTCGGGCAACCCCGATATGTTTATGGACGCACTCAATGAGCCCGTGAAGGCAGATACCCTCTTCCTGATTCTTGCGGGCGTGATTATGATTTTGACCCTCTGGACCTCCAAGAAGACCCAGAATGTGAGCGACACGGAGCTCAGCCTCTCCTCGACTCAGGACGATGGCGCCGAGAAGTTCGGTTCATCGGCATTCTCGAGGGCTATTGTGAGGGTTGCAGTGGGTTGCAGCCGCTGGTTTGAGGACCACACTCCCAAGCGTATGCGCTTGGCTGTGGCTCGTCGTTTCGAGGCTCCCTCTGCCACCGAGCTTGGTGCCGACTATGGCCAGTATGACCTCATCCGTGCAGCCGTAAACCTCACCGCAGGCTCAATGCTCATCATCATTGGTACCTCGTTGCAGCTGCCCCTCTCGACCACCTATGTAACCTTTATGGTTGCGATGGGTTCGTCGCTGGCAGATAAGGCTTGGGGTCGTGAGAGCGCCGTATATCGCATTACGGGTGTTATTACCGTGGTGGCAGGTTGGTTTGTGACAGGTTTGGCAGCCTTTGTGCTCTCGATTGTCATCTCCTTGCTGCTGATGTGGGGTGGTGTGGTTGCCATCATCATTCTCTCGCTCCTGTGTGTCTATATGATGCTGCCCAAGAAGAAGAGCAAGGCAGCCGAGCAGCAGGCCGAGGGTGTTAAGGTCAATCTTGCCGAGGGCGAGAATGAGGTGCTTGGTAATGTTATTGTGGAGGTGTGTCAGACTATGCAGACCACTACCGACATCTACGCACAGACCATTGCCGCAACCCTCAAGGAGGACCGTAAGGCTTTGCGACTGCTCGTACGCCAGTCCAACGACCTCTTCTATGCAGCCCGTGAGAGGAAGTATGCAATGCTCCCCACGCTCCATAAGTTCCACGAAGAGAACTACATCGACACAGGCCACTACTATGTTCAGGTTGTGGACTACATCAGTGAGATGTGTAAGGCGCTTGTGCATATCACCCGCCCCTGCTATGAGCACATCGACAACAACCATCGCGGTATGAGCGAGGAGCAGGTTGAGGACCTGACCTCCATCAACAACTCCGTATCGGAGCTTTACTCGCGCATTAATGATATGTTGCAGTCCAACGACTTTGCCAACATCGACCTCGTGCTGGCTATGCGTGACGACCTCTTCGACCTGATTGCGCAGGCTATCAAAAACCAGCTTCGCCGCATCCAGAACAACTCTACCTCTACGAAGGCAAGTATGCTCTATTTGACCATCCTCAATGAGACCAAGACGATGGTGCTCCAGAGCCGTAACCTTCTCAAGTCGCAGAAGTACTTTGTTGAGGCACAGCGCACAGAGTCGAACGCCTAAATGGCGCACTTATAAAGTCCCCAAAAAAAACCTCGCGGATTGCCGCGAGGTTTTTTTATTGCCAAATGTCTAACTATAAGAAATGGCGCAGTTTAGCGCCATTTTTGAGGTTATATCTCTTCGCCCCAGGTGATGAGCAGACGGGCTGCAGGAGTGCCGTCCTCGGCCTGAATCTCAAAGAGGGGAGAGGGCGCGTGGTCGGTGAGGATTGTGAGCCTCTCGCCGTAGTGTGTTTCGTGCATCCAGTTCATATCGATTCTCACCTTGCGGGTGGTTGTCAGCTCTTTGATGTCGAGCGTGTCGAGGGCCATACGCAGATAGTTGATCGAGTAGGTGTGGCCGTTGCCGTCGATGTAGCTGTAGAGCACCTGATGGGTGTAGCGACCATTCACATCGGGAGTCGAGAGTCGCAGTGGGGGAGTGATGGAGTTGTCGAGCTCGCGCTCCACTTTCTCGTTGCAGAAGTCGGGGAAGTCGGTGAAGGAGAGGGTTTTGCGGCTATCCAGGTCGATTATGGCCCAGATGGTTGACGAGCGAGCGATGATGTTCCCCTGCTCGTCGAGCACCTCGAAATTGTGGGTGGAGGCCAGACGATTGACATCGCTTATCCAGGTGCGGATGGTGATATTTTCGAGCTGCTTCGGGAGCCTTGTTACCTCCAACGACATCCTCAATAACACCCAACCACACCTCTCGCCGAAGGTCTTGCTGTCGTAGCCCGAGAACAGGGCGTCTGTGAAGCTGGCAGTGAGCATATAGTCGGCCAGCCCCATAAGAGTAAGTCTTTGGGTCAGGTCGGCCTGATAGGGCTCAATTCTGTAGGTATATGGGCGTTTCATATCTGCTCAGGGAAATTTGGAACACAAAGATAAAAAAAATACTCGAGAGGACAATTTTTTTGTAAATTATCGTTATATTGCAAAAGATTTGGGCGCGTATGCGCTCGCACCTCGCGTGAGGAAACCGCGAAAAAAGACATAATAACCTAATAAACAAACACAAAACTATGCTGAAAAAATTGTTCACAATCATTGCCTTTGCAGCCATCTCGATTATGGGTGCACAGGCACAGATGGACCCTATGGCACCCCTGCCACAGGATCCCGAACTGCGTAAAGGTGTCCTCCCCAACGGACTTACCTATTACATCCGCCACAATGGCAAGCCCGCCAATCAGGCCGACTTCTACATCTACGACCGCGTAGGTGCTGCTCAGGAGGAGGACCTTCAGATTGGTCTTGCTCACTTCCTTGAGCATATGGCCTTCAATGGTACCAAGAATTTCCCCGGCAAGAATATGATCAACTATCTGGAGAGCGTGGGTGTTAAGTTCGGTGCCAACCTGAACGCTTGGACCGCTATGGAGCAGACCCAGTATATGATGCAGGGTGTGCCCCTCACCGACCCCACCATCGTTGACAATGTTCTGATGATTCTTCACGATTGGGCATACTTCATCACCCTGGCTGAGGAGGAGATCGACAACGAGCGTGGCGTTATTATCGAGGAGCTCCGCACCCGCAACGACGCTTCGTGGCGTATCCGCGAGAAGAGCGCTCCCTATCTCTATGGCGACACCAAGTATGCAAAACGCAACATTATCGGTACTGAGGAGAGGCTCAAGAGCTTCACCTACGACGAGTTGCGCGACTTCTACCACCGCTGGTACAACACCACCAATCAGTGTATTGTGATTGTTGGTGACTTCGATGTTGACGAGATGGAGCAGAAGGTTATCGCTACTATGAGCGACATCCCCGCTGTTGAGAATCCCGAGGCCATCGAGTACATTCCCATTCCCGTAAATGAGAAACCCGCCATCGGTATTTTCACCGATCCCGAGCTCACCGAGAGCAGCGTGGAGTTCATCGTTCGTAGCGAGCCTATGCCCAAGGAGATGAACAATACTCTCATCTATGAGCTCTACTCGATTCTCGATTCGTTCGTTACCAGCATCGTTAACGAGCGTCTTGATGATATGTCGCAGAAGCCCGGCGCTCCCTTCCTGGGTGCAGGTTGCTACGGTGGCAATATCACTATGTCGATGGACATCTTTGAGTTCTACGCACAGCCTCGTGAGGGCGAGCTTCTGAAGGCCTTTGAGGCTGTTTATTCGGAGTTCGAGAAGGTTCGCCGCTATGGTTTCACCCCCTCGGAGTTTGAGCGTGCACAGACCAACATCTTGCGTCGCAACCAGCAGTCCTATGACCGCCGCAACGACCGCCGCAACGGTGAGTTTGTAGGTCGCTACACCAACAACTTCCGCCGTGGTACCCCTCTCTACGATGCCGAGACCGAGTGGCAGCTCGATAGCGTGCTCATTTCCAGCCTCGATCTGGGTACTCTCAACCAGTATGCACAGCAGATGAAGTGTGCCCCCATCAACCACGTGGTACTTATGAACCAGCCCGAGAAAGAGGGTCTGGCTCTTCCCACCGTTGAGGAGGTAGAGGCCGTTATCGCCGCTGTGAATGCTGCCGAGCTCACCCCCTATGAGGATGAGGGCGAGAAGAAACCCATTATCCCCGAGGGCACCAAACTCAAAGGCGCAAAGGTTAAAAAGACCTCGACCGATAAGTTCGGTAACACCGTATGGACTCTGAAGAATGGTGTGAAGGTTGTCCTGAAACCCACCGACTTCAAGGCCGACGAGATTCAGATGAGGGCAACAACCCTTGGTGGTAGCTCGCTCCTGGCAGATGAGGATATGGCTATGTCCGACAACTTCACCACCTTCCTGAGCTATCAGGGTGTTGGCGAGTTCTCGGCTACCGATTTGCAGAAACAGTTGGCAGGTAAGGCTGTGAGCGTAGGTCCCAACTTGGGTACCTCGAGCCACGGTTTGTCAGCCTTCTGCTCGCCCAAAGACCTCGAGACTATGTTGCAGCTGGTTTACCTCTACAGCACTTCGCCCCGCTTCGATGAGGACTCGTTCAACTTCGTGAAGGAGCAGCTCGTACAGGCCTACTCCAACATCGTTTCGGATCCCAACTACGCATTCCAGCGTGAGCTCTTCGCGTCGATTTACGACAAGCCCAACCGCAAGAAAGCTTGGGGTCTTGAGGATATCGAGGCTCTCTCGTTCGAGCAGTACAAGAAGGTTTACAACACCCTCTTCACCTCGCCCGACGATATGACCTTCTACTTCGTTGGTAACTTCAATGAGGCCGAGCTGAAACCCCTCGTGGAGAAATACCTCGGCTCGCTCAAGAAGACTAAAGGTCAGCTTACCTACAATCCCGAGAACCTGATTGGCTATCAGAGTGGCGACCGCACCAACCGCTTCCAGACCACTATGGAGATGCCCAAAACCACCATCTACTATGTGCTGAGCGGCGATATGGAGGTGACCTTGAAGAATAAGCTCACCCTCTCGATTCTCTCGCAGCTTCTCGACATCCGCTACACTGCAACCATCCGTGAGGAGATGGGCGCAACCTATGGCGTATCGACCGCAGGTCAGCTCTCGTCGATGCCCGCACAGCCCGACTACCTCTTCCTGATTGGTTTCGACACCAAACCCGAGATTGCCGACCAGGCTCGTGCAGCACTTCTTCCCGAGATTGAGAAGATTGCCACCGAGGGTCCCTCGATGGAGGATGTTGCCAAGATTAAGGAGTATATGGTTAAGGAGCGTGCCGATGCTATCAAGCAGAACGGCAACTGGATGAGCTGGATTGTTAGCAGCGACCTCTACGATGCAGACTTCACCACCGGTTACGAGGAGATTCTGGAGAACATCTCGGCCGAGGATATCAAGGCAATGGCTGCCAAACTCCTCGCCGATGGTAATGTGCTTAAACTTATTATGGATCCCCAGCAGTAAACGCATATAAGCGGGTGAATTTTTCACCAAACTTCAGGGAGCGGACTTCCTCACCTACGCTTTAGTAGGCTGCGGAGTCCGCTCCTTCGTTTGGCAAAAAATTCCCTCCGCTCTATGCGTTTACTTGTTTTCAAGGGTAGGCGGTTGGGAGGAACTTTTCAACTTTCAACTTTTAACTTTCAACTCTCAACTTTATTTCACTATCTTTGCTGTATGCAGAAGCTCAGTTGTAATAAATCTCTGTGGAGGTGGGGCGTTGTGGCGCTCTATCTTCTGCTCTGTGGGCTCTACTTTGCCCCCGTTGAGTTTCGCTATAAGCTTGTCTTTCCACTCGTTCTGCTCACTATAGCCTCGCTCTGGGAGCGCACACCACTCCTTACGGTGGCGTTGGCACTCTCGGCGCTGGGTGACCTTATGGGCGTTGAGGGAAGGCTGCTCCTTCAAATCGGAGCCTTCGCTACGGCCCAAGTGAGCTATATGTTGCTTGTTGGCCGCCGTATGCCCAGGCGCACAGCTGTAGAGGTGGCCGTGGCTGCCGCACTGCCCATTGCCCTCTGCGTGGTTGCCATTGTGGCTATCCTTCCTGCGGTGGGGGCGGATGCTGTGAAGGTGGGTGTATTGATTTATGCGCTGCTTATCGGCACAATGGCTACCCTTGCGGCGCTCACGGAGAGTTGGTGTGTGAGGCTTGGTGCAATGCTCTTTATGCTCTCGGATTTTACGCTTGCCTATGCGCTCTTTGTGTCCTCTGGGCCGTGGCTGCTTGGCGGCTCCCTTGCTCTCTACTTTGCGGGCCAACTGCTACTGTGGCTGGGACTCACCAGAAGACAACGCTAAAATAAGAGAGCGACTCGGTGTTTTCCGAGTCGCTCTCTTATTATAATATAAGGTATCCTTACTCTTTACTTCACAACCACATCGTTGGCGCTATTGAGCACAAGCTGATAGGTGCTGTCGTAGATGGTGAGAATGGCGGTGATGTCGCAAATCTCGCCATCGGCGGGAATCTCCTCGAGTGCAAACCTCGAGTAGCCGCTGGTACGCACAATGAAGGGGTAGCTACCCATAGTGAAGGCTGCCGAGCCATAGAACGAAAGGTTGTCGTAGCTGTAGGCCCAGGTTACAGGCACATCGTAGTCGCGGAAATCCTTGTTGTAGTCGTCTTTGTCCTCGATATCCTCGCCATTCTTGCGAGCCTCATCGCCCGAGTCCATAAACGAAGGGTAGGAGTTGTCGTAGCCACCCACCTTGATGGTGCCCCAAGTGCTCTCGAGGCCCTCAAAACGGCAGATGGTGCCGAGATACTTCTTGGCGTTGCCCATAATGGTTGCGATATTCGAGGAGTTCACAACGAGGGTATCTGCACCGGTCATCTCACCGGGGAGGAGTTTCTCGTCGATGATGGTCTGGATGTCGATGAAACCATTGGAGTAGGTCGCCTCCGAGGAGGGACCACCAAGGCCCACCATATTGCGGTAGTTGCCGAGGATGAGCTCGTCGGTCTTGATATAGAGCTTCTGGCCGGGCTTATAGACGGTGTACATCGAGCCCTTGCCCACCTTAATCTCCATACCGCCGGCCTCGGGGCCGCTTGCGTCCTGAACATAGAGCGAACGATAGGTGTTGCCGAGCTCATCGGAGCTGATAACTACGGTCTCAAGAGCAACCTTGTCGCTGATGGTGATACCCAGAACGGTCTTGCCGGGGTTAGGCAGTACGCTGTAGAAATAGGTCTGTTTGAAGTCATTGACGGACATAAAGGTATAGCCGTCGGCCTCGATTTGCTCCTTGCTGGCGGGCTCAAAGGCGGGAACATCCTCCCACTGTTTCTCACACGAAGTGAGGGCCAGAAGAGCGAGTGCTGCTGTGATAATATACTTTTTCATATCTCTCTTTTACGGTTTGAGTCGGTTTAGAAACGGAAGTAGATGTTGAGGTAGTAGTTCGTACCATAGAGGTAGAAGTACTTGGAGTCGAAGCGCGAGTAGCGAGTACCGGTGGTGGTCTCATACTCGTCGTCCGAGAAGAGTCGCATCTGCTCGAAACCACCTGTCTTGCAGATGGTGTTGGTGAGGTTCTTAATCTCGAAGCTGAAACCAATCTGGTTGTTATTAACGTACCAAGTCTTACCGATAGAGGCATTCAGAACAATTGCGGGTTTGAACTTCTCCTGTGCTGCGAGTGCGCGGATGTTGCTCTCCTCGCCGGTGTAGGCTGCATACTTGATGATGTCGTCGATGTTGCCATCGAAAGCGCTATCAATCTTGGTTGCATCCAGACGACCGCCCATAGCACCGAGGGTGCGGTAGAGGGGGTTCATCGAGAGATACATCTTGTCGAAGTACTCGGCGTCAATTGAGAGGTAGATGTTGTTGTCTGTGCGGTAGTTGAGGCCCACATTGACAGCCACCTGGGGAGTGCTCTCAACCTTCATTCCCTTCCAATATACTCGCTCGTTCTCCACGAGGGTTGCTGCGGTGTTGTCGCGGGTCTGGGTGAAATAGGGGTTGGAGGTGTAGGTGTAGTCACCGATGCTTGCAGCAGCCGAGGCGCTCAGGCTTGCGGTGATGGGCACACGCATACCCAACTCCAAACCGTAGTAGCGGCTGTCGATGCCCGAGAGGGACATATTCGAGAAGGCTGCCCATACATCATCGTAGAAGCTGATGAGCTTCGACTGGTCCTTGATGTCGGTGTAGTAAACCGATGCGCGGAGCTGCATCCAGGGAGCCTTGAAGGAGTATGCAAAGTCGAGGCTTCGCACCTTCTCGGTGGTGAGGTTGGGAGCCACGGTGTTGCGGGTGCGGGGCGATACGAAAGCGTCCTGGAAGTAGGGGGCGTTCTGCTGTGCTACGGCCGAGAGCTGAATACTGTTGGCGCCATTGGGCTCCCAGGTGAAGTTACCCTTGAGGTTGTAGCCGAAGAACTCGAGGTGCTCGCTGTCGCCGAACGAGTTGTCGGCAAAGAGGCCCTTGCGGTAGAGGCCCTCACGGTAGAAGTTGGTGTAGGAGGCCTCACCAGCCAGAGCAAGTTTGATGTTGCCTGCGCGGAGGTTGTAGGCACCCCAGAGTTTGCCCACCATCGAGTGTGCATAGTAGTCATAGCCATACTTGTCACCCTCACGCACTATGTAGTTGTCCGAGCGGTTGAGGTCGTTGAGGCTCTTCTCGCGCTCTGCCGAGGCGTGGATGTCGCGCTCTGCGAAGTTGTCGATGTTCACCCAGTAGTCACCACCCAGCAGGTCTTTGATGGAGGTGTAGTACTCGGTGCGGTTGCGGCGGAAATCCATACCGGCAACGATGGACTGATTGTTGTTGATGGTGTGGTCAATCTGGAATTTCAGACGCAAGTCGCGCTGGTCGGTGTGACGCTCCGAGATGATGTAGCGCGAGCGGTTCTGACCGGCAACGCTCTCCTCAACACCGGTGCCCTCGTAGTTCATAGTGGGCTTGTCGCCATTTGCGGGGTTGGAGTTGTAGTTGATGTTGTAGAGCTTGTCGAAGTCGATGTACATCATCTTCTCCCTATTCTCCCTCCAAGCCTGCGAGAGGAGTGCCTGATGGGTGGGGTCACCCTTGGCATACCAATAACTGGGCAGGTTGCGGTAGTAGTCGGCGCGGGGGTCGGCAGCACTGTTCCAGTCGAGTGCCGAGTAGCCGTTCTGACCAAAGCGGAACAAAGCTGCTGCGGTGATGCGGGTTTTGTCGGTGGGGTTGTAGAACCAGTTGGCCATAGCCACGGGCTCGTGGTAGCTCCTCACGCGGGAGTTACGCAACTTGCCGTTCTGCATACCCACATTGGGGTTGTACCAGTGGCTGCCTGCAAGGGTGTAGGCCTCCTGTGTGGCTGCCATCTGTGCGCCCCTCTGGGTGGGAACACCGAAGAAGGTGAAGGCAAACTGGTGGCGGTCATTGATGCGTTTCTCGGCCGAGAGGAAGTATGCCCAAGCGTTGTAGGTCACACCCTCCACGAAGTCGTTGCCGCCCAAACGAGCCGACACGCTGGCTGCATAGGCCCAGCCGTTGTCCTGCATACCGCTGGCATAGGTGGCCATCACACGGTGGCGGTAGCTGCCGCTCGAGGTTACGAAGCCTGTGCGGAAGCCCTGACGCATCTGCGAGGCGCGTGCCAGAATGTTGGTGGTACCATTGATACCGCCCACACCATTTGTACCAACCGAGGT
>JAZQZA010000042.1:0-4753 GCA_045633765.1 Tidjanibacter sp.
TACTCTTTTTCGTCTGCGGGGCGTCCCCACACACGACTAAATATTCTCCTTCTCGATATCCTTGAAGTATTTATAGGTATTAACCTTCAGCTCACCTGCGGCCTCCTCGTCGGCAACAAGGATACCGTGGCGGTGGGTCTGAAGACCTGTGATGGTCCACTGGTGGGAATAGGCACCCTCAACACCCTCCTTCACGGCACGGGCCTTCTTGGGGCCGAAAGCGAGGATGATAACCTCATTGGCCGACAGAATGGTTGCCACACCAACGGTGAGAGCCAACTTGGGCACCTGATTCCTATCGCCACCAAAGAAGCGCGAATTAACCAAAATAGTATCCTCGGTGAGGGTCTTAATGCGGGTGCGCGAAGCCATCGACGAGAAGGGCTCATTGAAGGCAATGTGGCCATCCTCACCCACGCCACCGAGGAAGAGGTCGATACCTCCTGCGCTCTCGATGCGTTTCTCGTAGTCCTCACACTCCTTCTCCAAATCCTCGGCATTGCCATTGAGAATATTGACATTCTCGGGATTGATGTCGATGTGCGAGAAGAAATTATCCTTCATAAAGCTGTGGTAGCTCTGGGGGTGCTCCTCGGGAAGACCCACATACTCATCCATATTGAAGGTTATAACATTGCGGAAGCTCACATAGCCCTCCTTATTAAGACGGATGAGCTCCTCGTAGGTTCCCAGAGGTGTTGAGCCCGTAGGCAGTCCCAGCACGAAGGGTGCGCTGGTCTGGGCAGCCTTGCGGTTGATGGCGTCGGCGATGTATTTGGCGGTCCAAGCCGAGCCTTTTTTCTGATTTTCGTGAATGAGCAATCTCATATTTAACGACTATTAAGTGGGTATTTAGAACGAAATGAGCGAATAGACGGGGGCAATCTCCTCCAGGAGCTCCTTGCCGTGGAGGAAGCTCAGGTCGGCCAAGAAGATGAACTCCCTGACCTTCACGGGGTACTCCACGCCATCTTTCTCAACGGTGAGAGCCTCCAAGTGCTTGGCCATCTCCACAGCCGTACCGCCCGTAGCCAGAATGTCGTCGAGGATGGAGATCTCCACCACACCGTCGGTCACCTTCGCATTCTGCAGGTCGCTCTTGCGGAAGAAGAGGCTGTCCTCGCCATACTCCTTCACGATGGATACCTTCTGGAGGTCGCCCTCATTTGCGGGCAGTTTGCCGTTCTTGCGGAAAGTGATGAGGTTGTGGGCCTTGGAGTCGGTCACCAGAAGGGGTGCAGCAAAGAGGAAGCCGCGAGCCTCGGGAGCCGCCACATTGGGGGTCGAAAGGTGTTTGCCCAGCTCCTCAATAATAACACCAAAGGTGTCGGCATCGCTCAACAGGGGGAGCAGGTCCACGAAATTGACGCCCTCTTTGGGCCAATTGGGGTAGAATTTAATCAGTTTTTTTGCCTCTTCGAGGGTAACTTTGTTCTGTTTCATTATGCTTTGTGTCTATTTAGTTTCCAACTAACCTCCAAAGTTACTCTTTTTTGTGGAAAAAACAAAATTCCACCGAGGGTATTGAGCCGCTCGTTGCGCTTTGGCGCCAAGTCACAACCCAATGCGGGCGCGGCACATCTCTCTGCACGCGCCCGCTTGTGGGGCTTTTCTATACGCTTGTGGGGGATGTCGACTCTACATCTCAATACTGCCCATATACTCCTCTTGGAGCGACAGCACTCTATCCAGAGTGGCCATATCCACATCCTCGCTCCAATCGAGTGAGGCTGCATCCATCGCTTCGCTATAACCCTCCAGACCAGGCGTTTCGCTCAATAGGGCGTCGTTCTCCAGAATCTTTATGTATTTCTCAATATACTCAAGGAACAGGTCGCACTGAAGGACCACCTCCTCAAGTCGGGCAATAGTGCCCGCCAAATCATCGTGGTCTACATTCACTACCCCAATATTGTTAATTACATAATTCTCAAATGTGGACATCTGTGCCAAGACGGGCTCGTTGTCGGCTTGCTCCTCTTCGAGCAAATCACAGTCAGCCAATATGTTCACAAACTCCCAATACAGCCCATCAATCGTATCGTACTCATCCTCGACAATCACGATGTTAGCCATTGGGGTCAGTCTGTTCTTGGGGTAGTCGGCAATCTCGGAGTGCTTGTAAGAGATGGCAAACTCTCTCTCGAAAGAATAATATCGCCTTTGGGTGTAGGCATTTTCCTCGGGTTCAATCAACTCTCCGTCGGGAAGTACCAATCTGCCCGACACTTTGCAGATATAGCGATGATTCTTGGGGTCGTCCTCTACGCTCTCTATCTTAAGACTGCCATCCTGCACTACATAGTAACTCAATTGGATGTCGGGCGAGGAGGCGTTATTAAGAACTTTATATTTATATGTTTCGATCAGAAGAGCCTGGTCGTGAGCCTGTTGTTTGTACTCTGCCTCCTGCTCACGAATTTGCTGCAAGGTTTTTGCCTCCAATGCATCCAAGAATTGAGTATACTCCTCGGCCGACACTTCGCCCGTGAAATAGTACCTCGAGCCATCTATCGTGACATACTGCTCCTGGTAGGTGGAGTCGAACTGTAGGGCCTTAAGGGCCTCTGCTCTGCCTGGCTTATACTCCTTTTCTATGCGTTGGAGCAAATCCTGTTTTGCGACATTGATGGGCGAGATTGTGCGATAGGGGATGTAGGGCACCGTGCAATCGCCATAGAAGAACATCATACCGGTATTGCTGCGGTAGTAGCTGCCAAACCAATATCCTGGTCGAAAAACATAGCAGAAGAAGTTTCTACCCATCTGATCGTCGCGTAAGGTCTCCACTATATAGCCGTGCTCGAATAGCTTTTTGGTATCCAACTTGCCATCTGTCTCCGATGCCCGAAGGGCCTCGAGTGCATCCGAGGGTATCCACTTTGTGTGTACTCCGTGTATATCTTCGTCCCCGTGCATATAGCCCTCTTTGTCCAACTTGATTACCTCTCCGTTGCATATAATCTTGTCGACAAACTGACCATTCCTGAAGGTGGCAGTATAGGACTCTTTCTCCGTCTCTGTTTGGCCGCCGGCAGAAGTGACGAATGAATACTTGATTGTGAAGACACCATCGGGCACGCCATCTATAAACTTGCCATTGAAGGTAAATGAAGACTTGGTGGTCAGGCCGATTCTGGGAGCATCTGCCGTTATGCCCGAATTGAGCGAGACGACGCCGTGCATATTGCCATCTTGGTAGTTGAGTCGTGAGTCGTGCCTTGCCGTGTAGGTGACCCAGCCGTATTCGCGCCCCAGATTCTTCTTCGAGCTTCCCGAGTGCTTAACGGTCGATGGACCATCAAGACCAACACCATTAGAGTTCAAGTGGTACTTGTGGGTAAATACCACTCCTCCATACTCAAAAACTTCTGTCCTGGCCTGTCGCTGCGCAAAGGTAACTCCAGCCATCAGTAGCAGTGTGGCCAATAGTAGTAAACACCTTGGTTTCATAGAATGGGGTTATTTTGTTGTTTTCAATAGCATATCCAAAGATAGCGCGTTTTGCAGTAAAAACAAAATTTCGTACCTTTACACTCATAAATTAAGAACCCTAAAATTATGCGAACACTTATTTGCCTTCTTTTGATGAGTCTTTCGCTCTGCTATGGCGCTCAGGCTCAAGACCGTAAACTTCTCACTATGGAGGAGACCATCCTCGCGCGTGGGCTCTCACCCCAGAATAAATTCCTCTATTGGGGCGTGGACGACAAAGGAGAATCTATCTATGGTATGGTCCGCTCCAACCAGATTCTGTGGTACTACCCCACCGATGAACAAGAGGCCACAGTCGCTGCTCCCAGCGCGGGCACAGCACCCCGCTACTTCACCGAGCAGAATAACCTCTATGCCGAGGTGGAGGGCACAAAGATTGCCATCACCTCCGAGGAGGACCCCAATATCGTGAGCGGCTCCTTTGTTAGCCGCAACGAGTTCGGCATCCAGAAGGGTATATTCCCCTCGCCCGACGGCCGCTCGGTGGCCTTCTACCAGAAGGACGAGAGCCAAGTGACCGACTTCCCCCTGCTGGACATCACCTCCCGCACCGGCTCCCTCGTGGAGATTAAGTACCCAATGGCGGGTATGCCCTCCGAAAGGGTGAAGGTTGGTGTGTGGGGACTCGACAGCCAGAGCGTTGTGTGGCTCAATGTCACCGACTTCGACGAGGAGCGCTACCTGACGAACATCACCTGGAGCCCCAATGGGGAGCTCATCTACATCCAGGTCCTCAACCGCGACCAGAACGAAATGCACCTGAATAGTTACTCGGCCACCACGGGCGAGCAGGTGGAGCACCTCTTCTCGGAGAGCGATCCTCGCTATGTGGAGCCCATCTACCCCCTGCACTGGGTGGACAACAAGGGCGACGGGTTCATCTACTCGACCAATGTGCGCGACGGCTACTGGAACCTCTACCTCTATGAGCGCGACAAGGTTGGCAAGTGGAGCCACAAGCGCCTGACCAAGGTGGATGCCGATGTGACCTATCTGGACCTCAAGGGTGAGTGGGTTTACTACTACTCCGCCGAGTTCTCCACCGCCGAGCAGCACCTCTGCAAGGTGAGCCTCAAGTCGGGCAAGCAGGTGCGCCTTACCCACGAGCCCGGTTGGCACAACTGCCTGGTGAGCCCCTGCGGTGAGTATTTCTTCGACAACTACTCCGCACTCAAGGTACCCCGAGTAATCAACCTCGCAACCACCCAGAGGGGCGATGTTGTGCGCAACATCTTCACCGCCCCCGACCCCACCGAGG
>JAZQZA010000043.1:0-2495 GCA_045633765.1 Tidjanibacter sp.
CCTCGCGCAAGGAGTACCGCCACTTCAATGTGAAGACGGTTGTGGGCCCCGATGATTTTGCCACAATGAGGGAGATTATCGGTAGGCGCTACACGAGGGTGCTGAATGAGGGTGGCGAACTACCCGACCTGATTGTGGTCGATGGTGGCAAGGGCCAACTCTCCTCGGCTGTGGAGGTGCTTAAGGAGTTGGGGATTTATGAGAGGGTGCCCGTTGTGGGCTTGGCAGAGAGGTTGGAGGAGATATACTTCCCTGGTGACCCGCTGCCCTATAATCTCGATAGGAATGGCGAGCCGCTGAAGGTTGTGCGCCACATCCGCGATGAGGCCCACCGCTTCGGCATCACCTTCCACCGCAATAAACGCTCGGCGGCCTTTACGAAGAGCGAGCTGGAACAAATCGAGGGCATCGGCCCCAAGAGTATCGAGGCCCTGCTGAAACGCTTTGGTAGCGTTCAGGGCGTTAAGCGTGCCACCCTCGATGCACTCACCGCCGAGGTGGGCAAAACAAAAGCCGAGCGCATCTATGTGTTTTTTCACAAATAATACCTATATTTGTGGGCTATATGCGAGAAAAGCAACTAACAATATAAACTACACAGATACACACAATGGAAAAAGTAAGATGCCTTATCATTGGTGGTGGCCCTGCTGGCTACACCGCCGCAATCTACGCTTCGCGTGCAAACCTCGCCCCCGTACTCTATGAGGGTTTTGAGCCTGGTGGTCAGCTCACTACTACCACCGAGGTGGAGAACTTCCCCGGCTATCCCGAGGGTGTAAATGGCCCCCAGATGATGGAGGATATTCGCCGTCAGGCTCTCCGTTTCGGTGCCGACATCCGCGCAGGTGTTGTGACCAAAGTGGAGCTCTCGGAGCGCCCCTTCAAGGTTGTTGTCAACGACAGCGACGAGATTGAGGCCGAGGCTATCATCATCGCAACCGGTGCAACCGCCAAATACTTGGGTCTGCCCAGCGAGGCTAAATTCAGGGGTATGGGTGTGAGCGCTTGTGCCACCTGCGACGGTTTCTTCTACCGCCGTAAAGATGTGGCCGTTGTGGGCGCAGGTGACACCGCTTGCGAGGAGGCCACCTATCTGGCTTCAATCTGCAACAAGGTGCATATGATCATCCGCAAGGACTATATGCGCGCCTCGAAGGTTATGCAGGCAAGGGTTGAGAATACCCCCAACATCGAGGTACACTACCTCTGCAACACACAGGAGATTCTGGGCGACGAGAATGGCGTAACGGGCGTTAGGCTCATCCACGCCGACGGTCACACCGAGGACATCGCCATCGACGGCTTCTTCCTCGGCATCGGCCACGCACCCCAGACCAAACTCTTTACCGGTCAGCTTGAGCTCAACGAGGAGGGCTACATCGTAACCCAGGGTGCTTCGAGCAAAACCTCCGTGGAGGGTGTCTTCGCGGCAGGCGATGTTAAGGATCCCCACTACCGTCAGGGTATCGTAGCAGCCGGTAGCGGTGCGATTGCAGCTATGGACTGTGAGCGTTTCCTCCTCTCGCAGAAATAGTTAAAGGGTGAAATATACACCCGAAATACTCAGCGGCATACACGAAGTTCTCTTTGAAATAATCGAAGAGATTGAGCGTGTGTGCCGCTTGCTTAATATCAACACCTTTGCCATTGGCGGTACGGCCATCGGCGTTCACTTCTGGCAGAACATACTCCCCTGGGACGACGATGTCGATTTCGGTATGCTCCGCGAGGACTACACAAAATTCCTCCGCGAGGCTCCCTCGCTGCTGGGTGAGGAGTTCGAGTTACAGGAGTTTTCCACCGAGCCAAACACCCCCTTCTATTGGGCGAAGGTGAGAAAGAAAAACACCCTCTTTCTGGAGGATGGCGTGGAGATGTTCGACATTGCCCACGGCTTTTTTGTGGATATTTTCCCCTTCGACCGCATCCCCAACGGCAAATCTCTGGAGCGATTCCATAGGGCCGAGACGGCGTGGTTCATCAGCGCCTTTAGCCTTCAGCCCTATTGGCAGAGGCGAAGGGAGATTCCACGCTCCAAGTCGCTCTACTACCGCAAGAGCCTCATTAGTCGCGCCCTGCTCGGGGTGCTCTACCGCCTTGTGAGCCGCGAGTGGCTCTACGGGAAGATGCAGAAGGAGATGGGGTGGTTCAATGGCGACGAGAGTTGCACAAGGGCCAATGTTGTGCGCCTGCCACTCGATGTGGCCGACTACGACTCCCTGCGACACCCCACAAGGAGGCGCTTTGGCCGCTTGGAGATAAATGTTCCGAGGGACTTGGAGGCCTACCTCCACCACCACTATCCCGTTCTGATTAAAGATATTCCCGAGGAGCAGAGGGTCAATCACGCACCCCTGAAACTATCGTTTGACACCCGAAACGGCAAAATCTATGAGTAATAAACCCACATTCTCGGTCATCATTCCGCTCTATAATAAGGAGGCGGAGGTGGAGGCGACCATCCGTTCGGTGATGGCGCAAACGCTTCAGCC
>JAZQZA010000044.1:0-1607 GCA_045633765.1 Tidjanibacter sp.
CTTTTGTCCGACGTGGCAATCTTCTACATATCTTTAAGAAAGGAGATTCCCACAGTCGCTTGCGCTCCTTCGGAATGACAAATGCTTTACAACATTCAAGTAGATAAATCCGAAAAAAATCATTATATTTGGAACACAAAATAGCCTAAAACTTGAACCAATATGAAAAGAAAACTACGTATGGGAATGTTGGGCGGTGGCGACGGAGCCCTTATTGGAGCTATTCACCGCTGCGCGGCACTGATGGACAACCACATAGAGCTGGTGTGTGGATGTTTTAGCAGCAATGCACAAAAATCAATCGAGTCGGGGAGGAAATTACTGTTGGAAGAGGACAGAATATACACCTCTTACAGCGAAATGATTGAAAAGGAGGCCTCTCTACCGGAAGATATTAGGATGGATTTTCTTTCAATTGTGACTCCCAACCATGTGCATTTTGCACCTGCGAAGATGGCAATGGAGTATGGATTTGACGTAGTCCTGGACAAACCTATAACATACTCATTAGAGCAAGCAAAGGAGTTAAAGCGCATAGTTGAAGCGACGGGAAAGACTCTCGCTCTCACTCACACCTACTCAGGATACCCTGCAATCAAGGAAGCCAAGGAGCGTATCTCGCGAGGGGAGTTAGGTAAGATTCGTAAGATTTTCACAGAGTACCCACAGGGCTGGCTGACAGACCGTGTAGAATTAAATCCCACAAGCAATGCAGGCTGGCGCACCGACCCCAATCGTTCAGGCAAGGCAGGAAGTATGGGCGATATAGGCACTCACGCTCTGCACCTTGCCGAGTATGTATCGGGGGCCAAATGTACCGAGTTGTGCGCTGAGGTGAGGACCTTTGTCGAGGGCCGTGTTCTGGACGATGATGGAGCAGCCCTGCTGCGTTTTGACAACGGAGCCACGGGAACGCTCATAGCATCGCAGGTGTGCGCAGGCGAGGAGAACGCCTTAAAGCTGAGAATATATGGCGAAAATGGGGGCATGGAGTGGAATCAACTTGACCCCAACACTCTTATTCTTAAATGGAAAGACCGACCATTGGAGTTGGTTCGCACCGGTAATGGTTATATGAGCGATTTGGCAAAGGCCAATACCCGCACACCGGGAGGTCATCCCGAAGGATATATCGAGGCATTTGCCAACATATACAGAAATTTCGCAAAGACCGTTATGGCTAAGAAACGAGGTGAAGAGCCAAAGAGAGAGTGGCTGGACTTCCCCGGCGTAGATGATGGAGTGCGCGGATTGCAGTTCATCGAGACCATTATCAAAGCCGGCTCTGATGATAGCCAAAAGTGGGTTAAGTGGATTGAGTAACAATAAAATGATTGTTATACTCTTGTTTTTAGAATGTATAACAAAAGCTACTTTGAAGCTGCTCGCAGGCTGAAAAGCGCAGTTTACCTAAGCGCAAATGAGCATTTTCAGACTATACAGATGGCAAAAGAGCCTGGTTAGACAGACTCTTTTTTTATTTCCACGCCTTCGCGCTGCGCCTTTATCTTCTCGATGGTGCGAATGATGTAGCTCTCGATGTCGGCTTTTAGATTTTGATATAGAGGGCACGAGGTGTAATTCTCGTTATCGAGCAGCACATCGCG
>JAZQZA010000045.1:0-16573 GCA_045633765.1 Tidjanibacter sp.
GGCATCAACATCCTCGTGGAGACGGTTTACGTAGAGCTTCCTACCTTTCTCAGCCTTAAACTGTTGGCCTGCGATTTCTACTATTACGTACATAGTTTATAAATTAATTTTAGCTAAAATTAGCCCGCAAATGTACGAATAAATTCGGAAATGCAAAACCCATCACCCAAAATTCTTCTCTTTTAGAGAGTTTTTTCTTCCCGACCCTCTTTTTTGGTCTGCTTTTTGGGCTACACACCCCGGCGAGAAGTCCCCACAAAACGGAGCTTATGAAGTATAGAAATTCCCACTCGGCAGTCATCATTGCCGCCCGCGAGGAGCCCATTATCCGAGTCTTGGAGCGTGCCCTCAAGGGGGTCGGTGTGGAGGTGGAAAGAGCCCACTCCCATCGGCAGCTTTTACGCAAGTGTAACACACGCCACTATCGGCTCATTATCAGTCGGTTTGTGGCGCCGCTCGTTCAGTCCCGAGGAGAGGTTGCAAGGCTGCGGGGGTGTGGGCCAGCAACCCACCTTTTTGTCCTATCGCACACGCGTGACGAGCGAGTGGTTGTCACCCTCTTGGAGAGGGGCGTAAGTCAGTTTCTTTCGCTCCCCGTGAGCCTCTCGCGCCTGATGTGCAAAATTGAGCAGGAACTCCATAAAGACTCTTGGCTATGTTAGTCCTCAATCTTCTTCCGCTCGTGGTGGCGGCTGCTCTCCTTGGGGTGGCTGTGCTCCTTGACGGGCGCACTCTCAAGACCCCTTGCAAGGAGCAATCGGAATCTCTCCAAATTTTCGACTTTCTCGCAAGTGGTGAGGAGGTCGGCTCCGACCATCCGCTACTTCGGTTGCGCCCCCGAGGCAGAGCCCGCCGAAGAGTTGCCGAGGTGCTCGCAACCCTCTCCCACAACTTCGTTGAGTGCCGCCCCGAGAGGGTGAGAATGCTCTCCTGTGCGTGGGGGGTGGAGAGTGGTCTGCTGCGCCGTATGGAGAGGGGCTCTTCGAGGGTGGCGGTGGCGGCTATGGAGCAACTCCTGCGGCTCCATCCCTCACAGAGGGCAACCCTTGAGGTGGAGAAAATGGAGTTCCGCACACCCTCCACGCGCCTTCTGCAACTGCTTTTGAACACCTATGCCAAGCCTTCGCAGGTGACCTTTTGGCTCAAACACCACCCCCACAAACTCTCGTGGGGAGAGGTGGGTAGAGTGGTGGAGGTGCTCAAGATGAGAAGCCCCATTTTGGAGCCTCCCAAGTGTGAGAGCTCACCTACCCACAACACCGAGTTGTTGTTGCTCTATATGGCACAGGTTGAGGGAGTTGGCGATGTGGAAGAGGTGGCGCAAAGGCTCTCCCAGGGGCCCGATGAGGAGTTGCGAGTGGTGGCCACCAACACCCTCTGGAGCACCCTTCTTTTTCCCCGATACGATACCTTCCACAGGGGGTATTGAGGGCTTTGGGAGTGGAGTGGTACGGGGTGGGAGTATTGATTTTTTGCTCAAAAATATCTACCTTGCGCAGATTTTTAACGGATAGTGTATATGACTTTCAGGAGAATAGTGATTCTGTTTGTGGCTCTGCTGCTTCTCTGTGGCGGAGAGGTTGAGGCATCCAGGAGGAAGAGTGGTCAGGTGAGCATATCGGTCATCAGCGGTGAGCGCTGGTGGGGTCTGGTTGTGGACGACCAGAGGGTGTCGCTCCCCATCGAAAGGTCATTTGTGCTCAACACCTCCTCATTGTCGCCCAGCACCTTCAGGGCCAATGTGTTACTATCCAGCCGTGGTCGTTTTCTTCGCAGTCGCGAGCCAATGACGGTGAGTTTCGATGGCTCGAAGATTGTTGTCACCCCCACCGAAGGTGAGGTTGTGGCTCTGGAGAAAGGGGGCCGCACACTCCGCGAAAGTTATCTCGTTCACCACCATAAATACCTTGCCGACACGCTCTCTACGCCACCCTCAAGGAGTGGTTTGGAACTCCCCATCTATGAGCTCGGCGGCGACGATGCGCTCCTCTACACACAGGAGGATGTGGCCGATTTTGTGAGCCTTCTTGAGAGTCGTGGCGCCCCCAAAGGGGTGATTTTGCTCCCCTTGGGTTGGCACACTCCCTCGGGAACTTTGAGTTTCGACGCTGTGGCCTATCCCGACCCCAAGGGTATGATTAAGAAACTGCACAAGGAGGGGTGGAGGGTGATGCTCACCGTGTCGCCCTATGTGATGGCGGCAGGTCGCAACTATCAGCGCCTGCGCAAGGCCGGGATGTTGCTCGCCGACGAGTCAGGCCAGCCCAAAGTCTTCCAGAGCCGCTATGGCTATACGGCGTGCCGTGCGCTCACAGAGGAGGGTGCCGAGGAGATGAGGGAGTCGCTGGAGAGGCTCCAGAGCGAGTTTGGGGTGGATGGATACTACCTCGATATGCTCGATGCTGCCAAGCTGGTGGGCGAGAGCCTTGCCGAGAGGGAGGAGTATCTATCCTCGTGGCGAGAGGTGGGCCGAGGGCTCAAGATGGTCATCTACTCTTCGCCTGTCGGGGGTCCCGACCAGGAGCTCGTATGCTCCGTTTCCACCGCCCGTCAGTACACCTGGGAGGAGCTCCAGAGGAGCCTTCAACGCTGCATAAATGCGGGCTTGTTGGGCTACACCTACACCTCGCTTGCGGCCGACATTGACTTTGGTGGCGATGAGGCCCTTGCGCTCCGCACAGCACAACTTGCGGCCCTTATGCCGGTGGCCATCATCCCCTATTCGGTGTGGTCGCTGGAGTGTGTTGAACCCTTCTGTGAGGTGCTTCGCTGGAGGTGTGAAAATGGTGAGTATATCGGCTCCGTTATTGAGCAGAGTGCCTCGACTGCCGAGCCCATCGCACGACACTTGGAGTATCAGTATCCCCGCCTTGGTTTTGCCAACTGCGACGATGAGTATATGTTTGGTGGTGAGTGGCTTGTGGCGCCCGTAGTGAAGAGTGGTGCGCCTCGTATGGTAAGGCTCCCCAGAGGTTCGTGGAGGGAGTATCGCAGCGGCCGCGTATTCAGGGGGCCGAGGGTTATCGATTTCGACACCTCCGATGGTGGGGTGCCCATCTTCCAGAGAGTGAAATAGCCCCGCGGTGGGGCGTAACAAAAGACGACGACAACCGGAGGGTTGCCGTGGATGGTTGTGCCCGAAGGTGGGCTTGTGTCGGTGAGGTCGTTAGTCCCTTTTTTCTACGGCAGCGCAGGCTCCGCACTCGCCGTTGCAATCGACATTTGTGGCGCAACCATCCTTGCCCATAGCCTCCAATTGTGCCTCGCGCTCCTGCTGCATTGCACACTTAATGCCGCGCTCCTGCATATGGGGGTTGGTTGAGATTTCCGACTGTATGGGGTGGCCTTTGAATATCTGCGTCATCGAAAGTGCGAACATAAAAAAGCCCACAACTGCGATACTTACGAGAATAACAACAAGTATTGATGACATTTCCTTTGGTTTTTTGGTTGATTTTCGTGCAAAAATAGTATTTTTGCATGATATTGCACAACTTTAGGATTTTTTTTGCCCTTTGGTGTGGGCGAATGCCGCGCCCGAAGGTGGTGAATCTAACGAAACAAAACTATGCGTATTGTTATTGCAGGAGCAGGTGAGGTGGGTAGCCACTTGGCCACAATGCTGGCCAAGAGCAGCCACAATATAACAGTCATCGACAGCGACCCCAAACTGCTCGAGAGTGTCACCTCGCTTACGGATGTGGTCGTCATTGAGGGCGACTGTACAACCTTTGCCACACTCAAGAAGGCCTCGGTGCGCAAGGCCGACCTCTTCATTGCCGTCAACCGCGAGGAGAGCCCCAATATCATCTCGGCAATGCTCGCCAAGCAGCTCGGCGCACGCAAAACCATCGCACGCATCGACAACAACGAGTATCTCGAACCCAACAATAAAGAGGTTTTTATCAATATGGGTATCGACTACCTCTTCTATCCGGAGAAGGTGGCGGCCCTTGAGGTGGTCAACCTCCTTGGCCACTCCTCCACCAGCGATTATGTCGATTTCTCGGGCGGAAAGCTCGCAATGTCGGTCTTCAAGGTGGATGTGAGCTCCCCCTTTGTGGATCAGAGGGTGATGGATATGAACGAGAGCGTTGTGGGTGTGCCCTTCCGTACGGTGGCCATCCAGCGCGACGAGCAGACCATCATCCCCCACGGCGATGACACCTACCACCCGGGGGATAGCATCTATGTCATCTCCAATGTGGTGAACACATCGCGCCTTGTGGAGTTCTGTGGAATGAGGGATATTGCCATTGAGAATGTTATGATTCTGGGCGGCAGTAAGGTGGGTGTGAGGATTGCCTATGAACTTCAGGAGCGAATCAATGTTAAGCTCGTGGAGTACAACGCCGAGAAGGCCTATCGTCTGGCCGAGATTCTCGACAGCACCCTCATCCTTAACGAGGATGGTCGCGATATGGAGGCGATGTTGGAGGAGGGACTCCAGAGTATGGACGCCTTTGTGGCCGTTACGGGCCGTAGCGAGACCAACATTCTGGCCGCAATGCTCGCCAAGAAGATGGGTGTGAAGAAGGTTATTGCCGAGGTGGAGAACCTCCACTACATAAACCTTGCCGAGAGTATCGGTATCGACACCATCATCAACAAAAAGATGGTTACGGCCAACAACATCTTCCGCTTTACGATGAATACCGATGTGCAGGCCATCCGCTGCCTGCGAGGCTCACAGGCCGAGGTGCTCGAGTTTATCGTGAAGCCCAACTCGCCGGCTACCAAGGTGCCCGTTGCCGAGCTCGGTTTCCCTGCCGATGCGACCATTGGCGGAATCGTCAGGGCCGACAATGTGTTCCTTGTGGATGGCTCCACGCAGATTAATGCCTACGATAGAGTGGTGGTCTTTGCGCTCCCCTCGGCCATCGATAGAATTGGTAAATACTTCAACTAACAGATAAAATACAGAATCAGGTGCGGAGATTCTCCGCTAAATTAGGTTAAGAAAGAGAGAAAATGAATTTGATTTCCAAAGTTCTTCACGCATACTTTGCACCTCGCATCAGGGCCATCGAGCACTTCAAGAGTCACCCCTTTGAGGTGCAGCAGAAGCAGTATGCACGCCTTGTGAAAGCGGGCGAGCAGACCGCCCTGGGCCGTGAGTTCGGAATCCACGAGGGTATGCCCTACTCGGAATTCCGCAAGAGAGTGCCCGTGATGGAGTATGCCGACTTTGCCCCCTATGCCGAGCGCATCCGTCAGGGCGAAAAAAGCGTCACTTGGAACAAGCCTGTGGGTTGGTTTTGCAAGTCGTCGGGCACCACAGGTAGCGCCAGCAAATATATCCCCCTGACCAAGCAGGGCCTCAAGGACTCCCATATGAGGGGCCCGCTGGATATTGCCGCCATCTACACCCACCTCTATCCCAACGGCAAAGCCTTCCTCGGCAAGATGCTCACCCTTGGTGGCAGCAAAAGGCTCGAGAAGAGCGGCGATGTGATTCCTGTGGGTGACCTCTCGAGTGTGCTCATCGACAACACCCCGAGCATTGCTCTGCGCTTTCGTGAGCCAAGCAAAAAGATTGCCCTGCTGCCAAGTTTCGACGAGAAGGTCGATATGATATGCAAAACCTCCACTCGGAAGGATGTGAGGGCCTTTACGGGTGTTCCTTCGTGGAACCTTGTGATGATGCAGAGGGTGCTTGAGTACTCGGGCAAGGAGAACCTCCTGGAGGTGTGGCCCAATATGGAACTCTTCGTTTACGGCGGTATGAGTTTCAAACCCTACAAGGCACAGTACCAAAAACTCTTCCCGAGCAAGGATATGAAGTATATCGAGACCTACAACGCCTCCGAAGGTTTCTTCGGCATCGCCGAGGAGCCCTACACCGACGAGATGCTCTTGATGCTCGACTACAACTGCTTCTATGAGTTTCTGCCCACCGATTCGCTGGGCGACTACTCCAAGGTTGTGCCTCTGGAGGGTGTGGAGGTTGGCAAGAACTATGCGCTGATTATCACCTCCAGCAACGGACTTTGGAGGTATCTGATTGGCGACACGATATGCTTCACGCAGGCCAAGCCCTACAAGTTCCGCTTCACGGGCCGCACCAAACTCTTTGTGAACGCCTTTGGCGAGGAGATTATCATCGACAACGCCGAGGCAGCCATTGAGAAGGCTTGTCAGCAGACGGGTGCCGAGATTAAGGAGTACACGATGGCCCCTATCTTTATGGGCGACATTGAGGGCGATGCGAGCAAGGGTGCCCACGAGTGGGTGGTGAGTTTCTACCGCGAGCCCGAGAATATGGAGGCCTTTGTGGAGGCTCTCGACGAGGCGCTCAAGCAGGTCAATACCGACTATGCCGCCAAGCGCAACAACAACTTCACACTGCTGCCCCCCACCGTCACCCGCGTAGCCCCCGACACTTTCGAGGGACTCCTGCGTGAGGAGGGAAGGCTCGGCGGACAGATTAAGATTCCCCGCCTGAACGGCGAGCGCACCTATGTCGAAAGACTCAAAGCCTTCGCCCAGAAACACCAAGACTCAATGACTGACAACTAATAATTCTAATACTATGTATATAGCTATTGCAGGTAATATCGGTAGCGGTAAGACTTCGCTCACCGAGATTCTTTCGGCCCACTACGGCGCCAAGGCATACTATGAGGATATCGACAATCCTTATATCGCTGATTTTTATGAGGATATGAACCGCAGGTCGTTCACCTTCCAGATGTTCTTCCTCGGCAGCCGCATCAACCAGACCCTCCAGATGCTGAGCGAGAGCACGGGTAATGTGGTGCAGGACAGGACCATCCACGAGGACGCCCACATCTTCGCCGGCAACCTCCACCAGATGGGCCTTATGAGCTCGAGGGACTACGGTACATATATGAAAATCTTCACTCTGGCTACCGACCTTGTGCCCTCGCCCGACATTCTCATCTACCTCAAGGCGAGCGTTCCCACCCTCGTAAGGCAGATTCTTAAGCGCGGTCGCGAGTATGAGAAGAACATCGACCTCGAGTACCTCGAGAGGCTCAATAATCGCTACAATGAGTGGATCTCCTCCTATAAGGGTAAGTTGTTGACAATCAATATTGATGAGATTGACTTTGTGGGCAAACCCGAGATTGTCGATACCATCATCTCTAACCTCGAGGAGCTCAATGCCGCCCAGGGTCGTGAGAGCCGAATGATTGGGTTCTAAAAATCCAATTCAAAATTCAAAATTCAAAATTGCGAGTAAGCGAGCGTAGAGGCTGCTTGCAGACTCTACCGAGCGAGAGCAATTAAAAGCCACCATCGGTGGATTAAAATTCAAAATTGGCTAACGGCTAATGACCTACGGCTTAAAGAAGATGAATAGCGACTTTGTGAAACTACTCGGGGAGCAACTCTCCGAGGAGGAGGTTGCGGCGCTGCTGGCGGCCTTGGAGGAGGCACCCCAGCCCACCTCCATACGCCTTAATCCCCACAAGCCTCACCCTGCGCCCGAGGGACGACATGTGGCGTGGTGTGGTTGGGGACGCTATCTCTCCGAGAGGCCGTCATTTACGCGCGATGGTCACTTTCAGGCCGGAGGCTACTATGTGCAGGAGGCCTCCTCAATGTTTGTGGGCTACCTTCTGGAGCAGGCGCTCGCAGGGGAGGTGCCCGAGGGAATAAGGGTGCTGGATATGTGTGCCGCACCCGGAGGCAAATCGACTCTCTATAGCTCCATTGTGGGCACCAAGGGCCTTGTTGTTGCCAATGAGGTCATCCGTCAGAGGGCTTTTATCCTTGCCGAGAACATTACTCGTTGGGGTGTTGGTAATACGGTTGTCACCTCCAACGATCCCGAACACTTCTCGCGCTCTCTTGAGGGGTGGTTCGATGTCGTGGCGGTGGATGCTCCCTGCTCGGGCGAGGGTATGTTTCGCAAGAGTGAGGAGGCGAGGGATAATTGGAGCCTCGACAATGTGAAACTCTGCGCTGCACGCCAAAGGCGCATTCTGGCCGAGGCGTGGGCGGCGCTCAGGCCCGGAGGTATTCTCATCTACTCCACCTGCACCTTCAATCGAGAGGAGAACGAGGAGCAGATGGAGTGGCTGTGTGAAGAGTTCGGGGGCGAGCATATTGATATTGTGTGCCCCGAGGAGTGGGGCATTGTGCGCCAGAGGGCTGCCGAGGCCGAGTGTTTCCACTTCTACCCCCATAGGACCGAGGGTGAGGGCCTCTTTGCGGCCATTGTGCTCAAGGGCGATGGCGGCTCGGGCAGAGCTAAGAGCCCCAAGGCCCGCAAAAACCCCTTCGGGGAGGTGGACCGCAAGGTTGTGGCACAAGTAGCCCCGATGTTGAGGGGGGAGTTCAGGTTTGCCACCATTGGCGAGAGTATCTATGCCTACCCCGAGTCCCAATGGGCCGATGTGCGCACCGTGGCGGAGCAGATGAGTGTGCTCTTCTCGGGTGTGAAGGTGGGCGAGATGTTTGGCAAGAAGTTCAAGCCCGACCACTCGCTGGCGCTCTCGGCGTGGCTCAATAGGGAGGCTTTCCACGCTGTGGAACTTTCGCAGGAGGATGTCCACCGCTTTCTGCGCCGCGAGGAACTCTCTGCTGTAGCCTCTTTGGAGGAGGGACTCAACCTGCTGCTGTGGCAGGGTGAGCCCATAGGTTTCACAAAGCGCATTGGCGCTCGCACCAACTCCCTGCTACCCAAGGAGTGGAGAATTTTTATTTGAGGACCACCCACCTAGGTAGAGTGTCAATATGGATTTAAGTTTGTCCCGATATGAATAGAGCCATTCTTCGTCTTGCCGTTCCGAGCATTGTGAGCAACATCACCATACCGCTGTTGGGTATGATTGATATTGCCATTGCTGGCCGCATCGGCGACGATGCAACCATAGGCGCTCTGGCCATCGGCACAGCCATCTTCAACTTCATCTATTGGAACTTCGCATTCCTCCGTATGGGCACCAGCGGACTTGCTGCCCAAGCCTATGGTGCGGGCGATAAGCGAGAGGGTGCTGCCATTCTTGGGCGCTCACTGCTTGTGGCACTTGCCATTGCGCTCCTGTTGCTCCTCTTCAACCGCCCGATAGGTCGCCTTGCCATAAAGATTATGGAGGGAGGCTCCGGGGAGATGATGGCGCTGGCTGCCGAGTACTTCTATGCCCGAATATGGGCAGCGCCTGCCGCCATCGGTATCTTCTCGCTCCACGGCTGGCTGACGGGTATGCAGGATACGACAACACCTATGGTGGTGTCAATCATCAACAATGTCATCAATATTGCCGCCTCGCTGTGGTTTGTCTTTGGCCTTGAGATGGGGGTTGCGGGTATTGCTTGGGGTACGGTTGTGGCCCAATATGTGGCATTGGTTATCACCCTGCTGATTATTGCCATTAAGTATGGCGACTATGTCAGGGTCATAAACCTTCGGGAGATTCTCCACTTGGAGCCCCTTGTGAGGTTCTTCCGCATCAACTCCGACGCCTTTTTGCGCACCCTGTGTGTCTGCACCGTCTATACCTGTTTCACCGCCTTCTCGGCACGATTTGGCGATACTATCCTTGCCACCAACGAACTGCTTATGCAGTTGTTTATGCTCTTTAGTTATATGCTCGATGGCTTCTGCTATGCTGCCGAGTCGCTCACGGGCAGGTTCATTGGCGAGAAGAACCGCGAGAGTCTGCGCAGGTGCAATAGGCTGTTGCTTGTCTGGTGTGCGGGTGTGGCGCTGATGTATATTGTTGCCTACATCTTCTGGTGGGAGCCCATCTTGGGTATCTTCACCTCGAGTCCTACGATTATGGCCTGCGCCGAGGAGTATATATGGTGGATTGTGATGGTGCCGCTGGTGGGATTCATCCCCTTCCTTATTGATGGTATTCTCATCGGTGCCACCAAGACGCGCATTATGCGCAACACCACCTTTTTTGCCCTTGTGGCCTTCTTTGTGCTCTTCTTTGTGCTGGAGGCTATGTTTGGCAATAGGGCCTTGTGGATAGCCTTCATCGGGTTTATTGTGGTGAGGTTTGTGTTGATGTTGGTGGCCACCAAGGGTGTGGATACCGACCTGCTTATGGATACATCGAAACGATAGAAAAAACCGTAAAGAGATATTATGACAAACGACAAGAAATTCAGGAGCGGATTTGTGAACATCATTGGCAACCCCAATGTGGGTAAATCGACGCTGATGAATGCATTGGTGGGCGAACGATTGGCCATCATTACCGCCAAGGCGCAGACCACCCGCCACCGCATTATGGGTATTGTGGGTGGCGACGATTTCCAGATTGTCTATTCGGACACTCCGGGTATTTTGCGCCCCAACTATAAACTTCAGGAGAGTATGATGGGCTTCGTAAGGGGCGCACTCAAGGATGCCGATGTGATTCTCTATGTCACCGACACCGTCGAGAAGGGCGACGAGGCATCCGAGGAGATTGTCGATAAGATTAAACTCTCGACCATCCCTACCATTGTGGTCATCAACAAGATTGACCTCTCGAATCAGCAGCAGCTTGAGGGGCTTGTGGAGCTCTGGAAGGAGCGCCTGCCCGAGGCGAAGGTTGTGCCTGTGTCGGCTCTGGAGGGCTTCAATGTGGGGGGCGTGTTCGATACGATTATGACTCTGCTGCCCGAGGGTATGCCCTACTATGAGGAGGGTACCCTCACGGATAGGCCTATGCGCTTTTTCGCCAGCGAGATTATCAGGGAGAAGGTCTTTCTAAACTACGACAAGGAGATTCCCTACTCGGTGGAGATTGTCATTGAGGAGTACCGCGAGGAGCCCACCATCGACCGCATCAGTGCGGTGATATATGTGGCCCGCGAGTCGCAGAAGGGTATCATCATCGGTCGCAAGGGCGAGATGCTCAAGAGGGTTGGCACCTCGGCACGCATAGAGCTTGAGAAGTTCATCGGCAAGAAGGTCTTTCTTCAGCTCCACGTGAAGGTCGATGAGGGGTGGCGCAACTCCAGCCGCCAACTCAAGCGCTTCGGTTATATTGAGTAGCAGAATATGGAAAAAACGAAGAGAGCCGCCCGTTAGAGGTGGCTCTCTTTGTTGTATATCTCCTCGAAGTGGTTGCGTAGGAGGGTGGGGGAAGCGATTATCTGGCGCAGAGCCTCGAGGGCTCGGGCGTTGTCCGAGTGGGGGATGTAGAGCTTGAGGTAGCCACCATAGTCGTACTTCTCGTGGAGGTGGCCCACAAAGCGCTCCCAATGCTCCTCCTTGCTCAAGGTGGGGTAGTGGGAGAGTCCATACTGCACCGTGCGGCGCATAACCACCTCGGGAACAATCTGCCTGTCGGCCTCGGCGACAATCATACCATAGATGCTCCTCGGCTCGTGGTCGGCCGAGGCCCTGTGGTCCTCCACAGCCTCACGCATTGTGGTAATCTCCTGTGGCGAGAACCACTTGCACAGCTGTTTGTCCTCCTCCAACATACGGCCCGAGTGGATGTGGTGGAGTTCGCGCCCCAGCGAGAGTCCGAGGTCGTGGTAGGCCGCAACCGTATAGACCATCTCGCTCCTTACGGGGTAGTGTGCCGAAAGGGTGAGGCTGCGCTCAATGACACCCTCGATGTGGTCGCGTCGGTGGGCCGCATCGTAGGAGTCATAGCGAGGCAGAATGTTGGCCTCGATGTACTCTTTAATCTCCTTGAACATATATAGCTATTTTTTGCAGCGGTAATAGACACCCAAGGGGAGGCTTTTGCCCTGACGGTCGGTGAAGTAGAGCTCGCCGAACTGCTCCATTTGTGGGTTGGGGATGAGCTGATTTACGGCGCTCTTGGCGAGCATTGCCGAGAGTCCCATAGAGTAGAGATTCAGGACAAGGAATCCCTGGGGGTTGAGCAGCTCGGCACACAGGGCGAGCATCTCGGAGATGTTCTGCTCGAGCACCCATTTCTCCCCTTCGGGGCCGCGACCATAGGCGGGCGGGTCGAGAATGATACCATCGTAGCGGTGGCCACGCTTGACCTCACGGCGGGCAAACTTGAGCGCATCTTCCACAACCCAACGAATACCCTCCAGATGGCTCTCCTCCATATTCTCTCGTGCCCAGGTGATGCACTGTTTCACACTATCCACGTGGGTAACCTCGGCACCTGCGGCGGCTGCTGCAAGCGAGGCGCCACCCGTGTAGGCGAACATATTGAGGACCTTGGGGCGGGGGTTCTTTTCGCCGCCTTCAATCATAGACCTGACGCTGTCGAAGATGAAATTCCAGTTCTCGGCCTGCTCGGGGAAGATGCCCACGTGCTTAAATGAGGTGAGTCCCAAACGAAAGACAAGCTTTGCATTGCCAACCCTCTGGGATATTCTCCACTGGTCGGGCTGTTTGGGCGAGAGCATCCAGCGTCCGCGCTCATCGCTGCCGGCCTCACGCTTAAACGAGGCGGTGGCCATATGGCTCCACTCCTCCTCGGAGAGCGACTTGTGCCAAAGGGCCTGAGGCTCGGGGCGGCGCGTAACCCAACGGCCGAAGCGCTCGAGTTTCTCGAAATCGCCCGAGTCTATCAGTTCATAATCTTGCCACTCGGGCGAAAGTAATTCCGGACTTTTCATAGTTTTATCTGTTTTTAGCCATCGGCCGTTAGTTATCTCAATTTTGAATTTTAATCCACCGATGGTGGCTTTTAATTGCTCCTGCTCGGCATAGTGTGCGGGGCACCCTCTGCTCTCGCTTAATCGCAATTTTGAATTTTGAATTTTGAATTTTGCATTTTCTCAATGTACATCATACACTCCTTGCAGTCGAAGCGTAGGCGGAAACGATCTGTGCCGTGGACTATGAGGAGGGGTTCTTTGAGCTTTGATCCCTTTTTGAGGCAGTGGCCAATCTCCCTGCGAATACAGTAGGGGGTGCGCATAACCTCCACGCCCTCCAGGTCGGGCAGGGTGTCGTAGCCCTCGTCGATGCGCTCCACGCCGTGGTCGGTGTAGAATTGGCGAGATAGCGAGTTGGTGACATTGTGGTCGCCACCTATGGTGCGCTCGGGGTAGGGAAGATCCCTCTGTTCGGGGACGATGTTCTTCTCCATGTGTCGCTCCTTGAGCCTCTCTTCGAGCCTGCCCATAGCCTCTCGGCGCAGACCGTTGAGGATTCCTGTGGGGATGAAGGGAGTGGGGCCCTCAAAGTGCAACTCCACATCCTTGACATCGAAGGGAGAGGTGCCGCTCTTTTGTAACGAGGAGCAGATGGAGTCCCTCGCCACCTCTACCTTGGTGGCCACATCAAATGGACCACTGTGGCTGACCTCCACGCTCTCGCCCTCGCCATTGTGGAGCAGAAGGGTGATGGCCTCGGTGCTGCCCGAGAGTCTCATCCACACAGCCATCGAGCGGCGTGTGCGGGTGGCCGAGAGGGTGTCGTAGAAACTCTTATCGAAGTTGCGGAAGAGCTGGGTGCCAACTGCAATGCCATCCATCTTGTTGGGCCAGATGCGTCCGCCCTCCACTTTGTTTATGTTGGTGCCGATGAGCTCACCCTCCGAGAGGAGGCAGATGCCGTCACCGGGGGTTAGCTTGGGGTTCTTGTCGAGCCAGAAGGAGCGCCCGGCAATCTTGCTCACCCTGCCCAGAGGCTCGCCCATAGCCTTGGGGGTGTCGAACGAAGCGAGCGATGCACGCTTGCCACGGAAGATGTAGTCGTCGCCGCTGCGCGAGAAGGTCTTGGCGGGTGCGGGGGTGAAGTCGAGCCTCACAACACCACGCGAGGCCCTGCGGTAGCCCTGACGCTCGGCTATGGCCTTGTTGAGCAGTTGGCTGTAGTGGGCGGTGATGTTCCTCACATAGGCCTCATCCTTGAGCCTGCCCTCAATTTTGAACGACACAGCGCCCATATCAATCAGCTGGCCGATGTGGGCCGACAGGTCGAGGTCTTTGACCGAGAGTAGGTGGAGTCCTTTCTTTATTATCTTGCCGTTGGAGTCCGTAAGGTCGTATCTCTGGCGGCAGGGCTGGCTGCACTCGCCACGATTGCCGCTGCGGTGGGAGAGCGAACGGCTCATATAGCAACGACCGCTGCCACAGACGCATATTGCCCCGTGGATGAAGACCTCAATCTCGGCGTCGGTGGCCTTGCAGCACTCTCTCATCTGGTCGGCAGTGAGTCCCCTCTCGAGGACTATGCGCGAAAAACCCGTCTTGCCGAGGAAGGCAACCCTCTCGGGCGAGGCGTTATACATCTGCGTTGAGGCGTGCAACTCCGCACCTCGGAGCCCCATACGGGTATAGGCAAGGTCCTGAACGATGAGAGCATCCACACCCGCATCGATGGCCTCCTGGGCTATGCGCCTGGCCTCCTCCAACTCGTGGTCATAGACGATGGTGTTCATCGTCATATAGAGCCTTGCGCCGAAGAGGTGGGCATAGCGTGCCGCCTCTCGGATGTCCTCCATAGAGTTGGTGGCTCCTGCACGGGCGCCCAATCGTGGACCTCCCATATAGACCGCATCGGCTCCCGAGTCGATGGCGGCGCGGGCGGTGGCGAGGTCCTTGGCGGGAGCGAGGAGTTCGAGGCTTTTCATTACTATTGGCGTTTGTGAGGGGTGTTACTCCTTTTCGTGTTGTTCTTGTTGTTTGAATTTTCGATAGGCGGCCTCAAGGCGCGTGTCATAGCGGTTGGCCTTGTAGCCCGAGCCGTTGTATCGTAGTGCAAAGGTACACCAATCTTTTGTTTTGAGCCACTTTGCAATGCCCGTTTTTTCAAGAAAATTCATCGCAAGCTCCATTTGGTCCCTTTCGCTGCGCTCCATACGGGCTCTCAGCTCCTCGGCAGAGCCACATCCGCAGGTTGCCCAATGGAATCCCATAATCTGAAAAAGGCCCCAGCTGGCCGACTCAATGGCCGCTTTGGGCGAGATTGCCCAGGCCTCCTCGAAGCGCTCCCATTCGCCCTTGCCGCCTCGGTAGTGGGTGCGTACCCACTTGGGGTAGAGAATTGTAGGGTGGTGGGCAGCAAGTGTTTGAGGGTTAATGCCTTGCTTTTGTAGCCTCTTCCAAAAAATGTGCCCCTCGAAGAGTATGCGGGGGCGTCCGTCGGCAAGAAAGCCCCCTCTGGAGGAGCACTCAATCTCTACAACGGCCTGAAGGGCTGCCTTCTCAACCCCCAATCGTTGGGCCATCTCCTCCAGATCACGCTCCGTAAGGCGCTTGCTTGTGGCCATCTCCTTGGGCTGAACATAGTTGCGAATGGAGAACGAGGTGCCAAGGATGCGCTTCCTCAGGGTGCGGTTACATTCGCTCTCGATAATGCCCGTGAGCACATCGGCTGCATCGTGCCAACGGTTGGTGCGGAAGCGGCGGTTGTAGCCCATAAGGTGTGCCGCCATATCGCCCCAGCGCTCCTTCCAATCCACAGGCATCCTTATGGTGCGTAGTACGGTGGAGGCGTTCGAGAGGATGCGCGACTCCTTGTTGGCGCTCTGGTGGAACCAGCCCACCGAGCAGCCTGGCGCAAGACGCTGGATGTTGCGGGCAAAGCCCCTGCCGCCGTTGTTGCTCTCGATGGTCGCCTCTCGGGTGCCGCAGCGGGTGAGCATTTGGGCCACAAGGGGCTCGGTCACCTCCATCTTCTCCCTCGAGTAGACCACATCCTCAATGTAGATGTTGCCATCGAGCCCCACGGTGTAGCATACCGAGCAGAGGTAGTCGTCGCCCGTGTCGGCTGTGTCGGTGTAGTTGGACTTTCTCACAACCTCGTCCGGTTGTGGCAGGGCCGTGTATGTCTGAAAATTGTCGCCGTAGAGGAGGCCTGCTGCATCCGAGGGGCGCCCCTGATACATAGCCTCAAAGCAGAGGGCGTCGAGCCTCTGTTTCTCCTTGAGCAACGCTGCCGAGTGGCGCTCGGGCCAAAGGGCTTCACCTATGGCGCGAGGGTCCAACTCGGTGGGTGGGGTGGTCTTGATGGCCTCGAGGTTGAGGTGGTACCACACATCCTTGTCGGCCGTCGTGAGGTCGCTCCAAGCCTTGAGTTCCACCACCCGCTCCTTCTGCATTATGCGCCCGATGAGGTCCTCCTTGTGCCAACGGGTGAAGACGATGAGCTCCTGTGAGTTGTTGTGCTCGCGTGTGCGCACAACGGAGGTGTACCAATCCCAGCAGTTGTCCCTCACCGTCGGCGAGTTGGCCTCCATAGCATCCTTGTAGAGGTCGTCAATTATGAATACATCGACGGGGTTGCCTGTCAGCGAGCCCTCCCTGCCGACAGCCACAATGTCGCCCGTGTGGCCCACAATCTCGGTGAGCTCCGAGGTGCGCTGATAGGTCCCCGTGCGCCCCGCTGGCTTGATGGTGGTGTCGGGAAAGATGTCTGCATAGGCGGGGGTGTCTATGAGGCGCTGAATTCGCTTGTTGAACTTCTGGGCCAGCGAGGCGCTGTAGGAGGCAATGGCTATGTGGAGGTTGGGATTGAGCCCCATAAGGTAGGCAGGCAATGCTACCGACGAGCCGAGCGACTTGCCGTGCTGGGGCGGTATGGTAATCATAAGACGCCGAATCTTCCCCGTAGCAAAGGCCTCAAGAAGAGCGTAGTAGCTCCGATGATAGGGGGTGGCCTGCAGGAAAGGAAACATCCGAGAGGAAAAATCAAGTAGTGTCATTTTCTTTATAAGTT
>JAZQZA010000046.1:0-2295 GCA_045633765.1 Tidjanibacter sp.
GTTAAGCACAACTCCGAGCAGCACAAAGTTGAACCTCACAAGGGTATGATGATGAGCGTGGCAGAGTTGGAGAAGATGACAGGAAGTCGGAGGCCAAGCGGTCTTAGGAAGACAACAGCAAGCAGCAACTCCTTGGCTCACAGAACGACATGGCTACGATCCGACTTGTTAAGCACAACTCCGAGCAGCACAAAGTTGAACCTCACAAGGGTATGATGATGAGCGTGGCCGAGCTGGAGGAGATGACGGGCCACACCTTCTTCCCCAATGTGCCCAACGCACCCAAGGATACCTACAACCCAAGTGATTGGGGACTGTAGAGAATTCAGAATGCAAAATTCAAAATTCAAAATTATATGAAGCGTAATATTTTTGTACTCAGCCTGCTGGCAGCGATGGTGCTCTCCATCGGCACAGCCTCGGCACAGAGCAAGCGCTACACCGTCTTGTTCTACAATGTGGAGAACCTTTTTGACACCATTCAGGACCCCACAATCTACGACACAGAGTTTATCCCCAGCGGCAACAAGGAGTGGAACTCGGCAAAGTACTACAAAAAACTCGACAACCTCGAGCGCCTTTTCTATGCTATCGCACAGGACAACAAGGCCTACCCCACCGTTATCGGTGTGAGCGAGGTGGAGAACCGCAATGTGCTCGAGGATATCGCTTCGATGCCCAAGCTGCTCCCCGCCGGCTACCAGATTTGCCACTACGACGGCCCCGATGCCCGCGGTGTGGATGTAGCCTTCTTCTACCGCCCCGACCAATTCAAGTATGAGGGCAGCGAGTCCATCAAGGCCAACATCCCCGGCGCAAGGCCCAATTTCCGCACCAGGGACCTCCTGACAATGTGGGGTAAGATAGACGGCGAGGACTTCTTCTTCGTTGTGAGCCACTGGCCCAGCCGCCGAGGCGGTCAGAACTCTTCGGCCTTCCTGCGCGAGGGCCTCGCAAGCCAGATTAAGGGCATCTGCGACTCGGTACGCAAGGAGAACCCCGCAACCAAAATCGTTGTGATGGGCGACTTCAACGACGACCCCGGCGACAAGAGCGTTTCGGAGAACCTGGGCGCAAAACTCAAAAAGAACAAACTCCAGAGCGGCGATATGTTCAACCCCTTCTGGCAGATGCACAAGGATGGCTACGGCACGCTGGTCTATAACGACCTGTGGAACCTCTTCGACAATATTGTTGTGAGCGACAACCTCGCCAACGCCGAGGAGGGAACCCTCGCCCTGTGGAAATCCAAAAAGGCAAAATACTACGGCAACATCTTCAAGGCCGACTTCCTCTTCCAGAGGGAGGGCCAATACAAGGGCTACCCATTGCGTACCTATGTGGGTAACAACTTCCAGGCAGGCTGGTCGGACCACCTTCCCGTCTACATCTACCTTGTGAAGTAGCCACCAGAGGTAATTGCGACAAAGAAAAGAGATACAAAAACATACAACAAATCAACTATGAAAAGACTACTTTTGACTATCCTCCTTGTTGCCGGCTCGCTGAGCATTATGGCACAAGAGAGAGTGGGTTCGATTACAGGTAAGGTCGTTTCGCGTGGAGATCGCACCCCCGTTGAGTTGGCGAGCGTGATCCTCGAGGGCGAGAACCTCCTGACCCAAACCGTGAGCACCGATGTAAACGGCGCTTTCACCTTCTCCGACATCCCCTTTGGCCAGGTAACCCTCGAGGTGGAGGCTACGGGCTTCCAGCCTACCTCTATCAATGTGAAGGTCGACAGGGAGTTCAAAGACCTCAACTATATCACTCTGACTCCCGATGTGCAGGCCACAAGCGACTTCCTGCTCGACGATGGTGCCTTTGTGGAGTTCGACAGCGATATGTCCAACGACTCACAATCGACCCCCGTGTCGCTCAGCGCCTCGAAAGATGTGTTCAACAACATCGCAGGCTATAAGTTCGGCGCTCTGAGGTTCCGCACCCGTGGTTACGACCAGAACACCGAGATTATCTATCTCAACGGTGTGGAGATGACCGACGCCAACAGCGGCAACGGTACCTGGTCGCTCTGGAGTGGTCTGAATGAGGCTACCCGCAACCAGGAGGCAACCTATGCTACCTCGGTTGGTACGAGCGGTGTGGGCGGTATCAACGGTACCACCAACATTCTGGCTCGCGCTTCGCAGATGCGTCAGGGCTTCCGCACAGGTTTTGTTACTTCGAGCGGCTCGTATCGCCACCGCATCATTGCGACCTACGCCAGCGGTATGCAGGACAACGGTTGGGCCTATGCAGCAAGCGGCTCGGCTCGTTTGGGCGGCAACGACTTTG
>JAZQZA010000047.1:0-5793 GCA_045633765.1 Tidjanibacter sp.
GGTTGCGTGTCCTTTGACGCGCACAAAGTAGCTCTTATCAACCTCCAAGCCGCTCACAATGTGAGGGATTTTGGTGATGTTGGTTTCGGTCTTTGCGGGCTCCACAGCGTCGTAGTTGGGTGCCAAAGCGACCTCTTCGCCGCTCTCCTGGTCGATGCCGGTCTCGGTCGATTCGAATACCTCAACTGTGTAGTACTCGGTACCCTGCATTGCATCCCAAGTGAGTTCCACATCCGTACCCACCGATGCAACGATTTCTGCCTCGAGATTGGTAGGTGCAAGGCAACGGTTGAGAGTGATACCATCGACAACCTCTGCGGGGTCGTTGGCACAGCCCACCATTGCTACCATCGAAGCAGCCAGTGCTATATTCTTAATAAACTTTTTCATATCTCTTCGTTTACTTATTAATTATAATAGGTAGATGGTGCGACTAGTAACCAAAGTCATTAACCAACGAACCCTGCGAGTTGATGATGGTGGCCTGGAAGATGGGCCAGTACATATGCTGGTTGGGGTTGGCGGTGTAGATGGTCGAAGCCCTCTCTTCGGTCTGACCATCGCTATCTTTGGTGATGTAACCACCCTTCTTGATCCACTCTTCGCCCTCGGGAGCCACACGCTCGCCGTTGAAGCCGTAGAACTCAATCTCGTCACCAACAACGCGATACCAAACATCGCCCTCGGTGTTGAGGTAGGCGTAGTCGCCGCTCACACTCTTCAGGTTGCGGTAGTCGGCAATCGACTCGTCGAGTTTGTCCTTGAGCATATTCCAGCGGATAAGGTCGCCCTTGCGGAGGAACTCGCCCACAAACTCAAACTTCCTCTCCTCAACGATAGCATTGAACATAGCCTCTTTGTTCGAAAGTGCTGCAACATAGCCGGCAGCCTCCGAGCCGGTAGCCCTCTGGCGTACTTCGAGGAGGTACTCTTTGGCCTTGTTGATTTCATTGAGCTCGTTGGCAACCTCGGCAGCCATCAGCAGGATGTCCGAGTAGCGCATAACAACGGGTTTTGCGCCGTCGTCGTTACCACCGGTGTAGGGAACCTTCTCCATCCACTGGAAGCGATACTTACCGAAGTACCAGTTCTCAATGTTGGCGGGAAGAATCTCACCATCTTTCTCGTACTTGAAGTTCACGCACGAGATGTCACGACGCTGGTCGGCCTTGTTGAAGTCGAAGTAGAGCGAAGGTGCGGGACCTACGGCACCTGCCATATTCTTACCCTCAACATAGGAGCGGATTGCGAAGGTGTAGTTCCAACGGCCACGAGAGTCGCTGAAGGGAATCACAAACAGATTCTCCTTGCCGGCTGCGATGTCGAAGTTGTTGAAGTCTTTCCAGAGCTGCCTGTAGTCCTCATAGAGGCTTGCCGAGCCACTCTGGATAACCTCCTCGAGTTTGTCGAGAACCTTGGGGTAGAGGACAGCTTTGCTGAGCTCGGGGTCGCTCGAGAGGCGGATGCTGCCGGCGTCACCGGTACCAACCATACCATCCTCGGGACGGAGCGAGTAGCCCGAAGCAGCCAGAGCAATACGAGCATACAGACCGTTGGCAAATGCCTTATTCACGCGGTCGGTAGTCATTGTTGCGGCGGTGGTTGCGGGCCAGGGAAGGTAGCCTGCAGCCTCGTCCAAGTCGGCCAAAATCTGTTTGTAGATCACATCGCGGTCGGTCTTGGGCAGATAGATAGTCTCCGACGAGATGGGCTCAAAACGAGCAGGAACATCGCCAAAGGCCTTCAAAAGCTCGTAGTAGAGGAAAGCGCGCAGGGTGAGTGACTCGCCCAAGAGGTATGCCATATCGGCATCGTTCTCGATGTTGCCATATTTCCTCAGACCACTAATACAGATATTTGCGCGCTCGATACCTGCGTAGATCTCATTGTAGGGACCGTTGTCGAGGTTGAGCTGCGAGTTGTTCACGGTAACGGCATAGGTTGCAATCTCCGATTTTGCGTCGGTGGTTGTCGAAACATACCACTCAATATCGGTGTTGAAACCATACCAGGGGAGGAAACGACCACGGTAGTTGTTGGTGTGGCCGAAAGTCTCCGAGATGGAGAATACATTATACTCTGCCAAAGTATAGTTCGAGAAGACTACCGACTCGTCGAATGCCGACTTTGTCTCGCTCTCGAGAATGTCGCCACACGAAGCGAAGGTGGCCGACAAGGCAAACAGAAGTATGTATGCAAATTTTTTCATTTCTTTCATCTTTAGAGGTTTAGAAAGTCAGATTTACACCAAATACAACACCTCTGCTCTTGGGGTAGGCCGAGTAGTCAACACCGGGAGTAAGAGGAGTAGCACGACGAGTATCTACCTCGGGATCGAAGCCCGAATAGTTGGTCAGGCAGAAGAGGTTGGTGCCCGAAACATAGAAACGCAAGTTCTCAACACCAATCCTCTGGGTGAGCTCCTTGGGAATGGTGTAGCCCAGAGTTGCGCTGGTTAGACGCAGGAACGAACCATTCTCAACTGCTGCATCGCTGAATACGGCGTTGCCGATGAAGGGCGAGCCCACTTTACCCTCGTTGAGGGCAGCCAGAGCCTCGGGATCGGTGATGAACTCACCGGTTGCCCAGTCGATGTTGGTCCAACGCTTGTCGGTGGACATCGACGAAAGGAGGTTGCGGTTGTTATACTTACGGCTCGAGGTAAACTCGATAAGGTTTGCATTATAGATTTGGTTGCCAAGTACGGCATTGAAGTTGGCCGAGAAGTCGAAGTTGCCAACATAACCCGAGATGATGATACCGCCGGTCCAATCTGCCAGAGCGTTGCCGATGATGGTCTTATCTGCTACGGTCAGACGGCCGTCGCCCTCCATACCGACAACATTACCCTCCTCGTCGAGAACCTCAACGGTGGGCTGGTCTTTATACTTGCGGGCACCGGGCATAAGGTAGTTGGAGCCGATGATGTCGGAGCAATCCACAACGCCCTCTTTCAGAACCCACTCGCCATCAACATAGTTGAAATCATCCACGGTGTAGTAGCCGTCGCTGATGTAGCCATACATATTGCCAAGGGGCTGGCCAACCTCAACAACATAGTCGGTGCCGACCTCGGTCGATGCCCAGGTGCTCTGCGACTCGATGCGGTCCAGGCCACCGAGGGTTACAACCTTATTGCGGTTGTAGGAGGCGTTGGCCGAGATGGTGAGGCCTGCATTCTTGGTCTGGAAGATGGTGTAGTTGAGGGTTGCCTCGAAACCGTTGTTCTGAGTCTCACCCATATTGCGATACTGGTTTGCATAGCCACTACCTGCGGTGGGGAACTGAATCAGAAGGTCCTTGGTGTTGTTCTTGTAGTACTCAACCGAACCGCTAACCTTGCCACCAAAGAGGGCAAAGTCCAAACCAAGGTTGTGCGAAATGGTGGTCTCCCACTTCAGGTCGGGGTTGGGCATAGTGTTGCCTGCCGACCAGTAGGTTGTACCCTGCGAAATCCACGAAGTGGCGTTTGCCTTGAAAGTCTGGAGGGTCTGGCCCGAGGGGATGTTGTTGTTACCTGCGGTACCGTAGCTGTAGCGGAGTTTCAGGTTGTCGAGAACCTCAATATCCTGAAGTGCGGGAAGCTCCGAAAGACGAACTGCAACTGCTGCCGAGGGGAAGTAGCCCCAACGGTTGGCGCCGAGGAACTTCGACGAACCGTCGGCACGCATAGTGGCCGAAGCCGAGAGGATACCGTGCCAGTCGTAGTTTACACGTCCGAAGAACGAGAGCAGTTTGTCATCGGGGTTGTAGTATTGGTTCGTGGAGATTGCAGTACCCGAAGCCATAAAGTTCCAAGCCATCTCCGCATCAAAGAAGGTGGGGAAGCCCTCAACCCAAGCGGTGAGCTTGTTGGAGGAGGTGTAGAGGTACTCCTGACCGATGAGCACATCGAGTTTGTTCTCGTCCCAATCCAGCACCTCGCCGATGTTGTAGTGGAGGGTGTTGGTATTGCGGAGTTTTGTGCGGTCATAGTCGGTGTACTGTGTTGCAGGCTGACCCTTGAGGGTGGCGTTGTTGTTCACATAGTAGGTGGTCAGACCATAGAACCTGTTGTCGCCCTGTGTGTAGCTGTCCAAACCGCCCTCAACTTTCAGATTGAGGCCTTTGATGAGTTTGAGCGATACGGCGCCGTTGATGTTCCAGTTCTGGCGGCTGCGCTTCGAGTCGTTGTCGGTAACCGAGAGCATAGGAGGCGCATTGTCGCCATAGTCCTCCTCGAGGTCGCTGTTCTCAACCGAGCTCTTCAAGGGGATGGGGGTGTAGCCGATGGCGTGTTTCAGACGACCGTTGCCGGAGGTCGAACCGCTATCGTTCACCGAGTTGGCGCCACTACCGCGTACATTGGTGTCCGAGAAACGAACCGAGAAGTCAAATGTAACCCTGTTGTTGGGTTTGAATTTGGTCTTCAGGTTGAGGTTGTCACGAGTGTAGCTCGAGCCCTTCATAATGGCGTTGTCGCCCATATGCGAGTAGCTTGCGGTCCAGTTGAACTCCTTGTTGCCACCCGAGAGGGAGATGTTGTGGTTGTTGGTCGAACCCTGATTGCCAAACACCTGTGCAACATAGTCGTTCTTGGGCTGACCGGCATAGAGGTCGATGTCGCAGAACTGACCGAAGATGGGCTCATAGGCGCTCTCCACATTGCCACGAATCATAGCGAGCTCATACTGCAGTTTCACGAACTCATCGGTGTCGAGGGTGGTGAGAGCGTCTTTGTTGGCGATAGACTTCAAGCCGGTGTAGCCGTTGTAGCTCACCGAAAGGCGGCCCTCGCTACCGCTCTTGGTGGTAACGATGATAACGCCGTTTGCACCACGCGAACCGTAGATGGCGGTCGAGAAGGCATCCTTGAGGACATCGATGCTCTGGATGTCGCTCGAGGGGATGTCGTTGATGCTCTCAACGGGGAAGCCATCGACGATGTAGAGAGGCGAGGAGTCCTGAGTGATGGAGCCGCCGCCACGCACGCGAATCTTGATGTCGGCATCGGGATCACCCTCGGTGGTGGTTACCTGCACACCTGCCATCTTACCGGAGAGAGCCTCCGATACGCTGGTTACGGGCTGCGAGGCGAGAGTCTCGGCGCCAACCGAGGCTACCGAACCGATAAGGTCTTTCCTCTGAACGGTGGCGTAGCCCACAACAACCACATCCTGCATAACCTCGGCGTCACTCTCAAGAGTGATTTCGAAGTAGGTGCGGTTGCCGATGGAAACCTTTTGGTCTTTCATACCGAGATAGGAGAAGACCAGTGTCTGCTGCGGAGCATTGGGGACATTGAGGCTCCAGTCGCCCGATACGCCGGTTGTCGTACCGTTGTTGGTGCCGTCAACAACAACAGAGGCACCGATGATGGGCGCACCTGCAGTGTCCTTAACAATACCGCTAACCTTCTGAGCCTCTGCTACGAGAGTGAAGCTCAAACCCAAAATAAGTAGGGTAAACTTTCGTGTAAAGTTTCTCATGGTTTTTTTGGTTAATGTTAATGAATTTATTGGTTAATTGAAGTTGAATAGTCGTATTGCACTCCTTGGGGTGCGGTGTTTTTAGGTTAAAAAGATGGAAGTTTCGATTGCGTTATAGGTATATATCACCCACAAATTTACATTTTTTCTCCGAAAAATCATAGTTTTTTGTTAATATTTTATGCTGTTTCTTTACACTCTGTGTAAAAAAATCACCACCCCGAACATTCGGAGTGGTGATTTGTGTCTCAAGTTGTCTGTTTTTCGGTTTACCTCTGCAGCGGATTTTAATCCCTTTTTGTGGTGAGGAGTGCATACTCCAGCG
>JAZQZA010000048.1:0-9000 GCA_045633765.1 Tidjanibacter sp.
ATGTTTCTGATTCTCTTTGGTGGCCTGAGCCTCTGGATCTACATAATCCTCTGGATTCTCCTACCCCTCGACTCAAAGCAGAAATAACCAACTAAAAAACAACTAAAGATGACTTTTTGGCAAGTTCTTTTGGCAATAATCTTCCCTCCTCTGGCGGTGATTAGTCGTGGCTGCGGCTCGTTCCTTATTGTGCTGCTTCTCACTGCTGCCGGTTGGGTGCCCGGTGTTATTGCCGCACTCATCATTCTCAATAAACCCGAAACAAGATAACTCCAACACTATTAGACTTTTTACGACTATGGAGATAATGAACGAACCCCGAAAGCTCTATCGTAGCACCACAAACCGTATGCTCGGTGGCGTGTGTGCAGGCATAGCAGAGTATTTAGATACAGACCCCACCGTGGCCAGAGTTGTTGCGGTGTTGCTCTTTTTCCTCCCGCTGCTGCCAGCCCTCTTGTGCTACCTCATTGCCTGGATAATCATTCCCGAAAGAGCGTAGAGCTATGCTGATAAATGTAGACAATACAAAGGCACAAATGCGCAAGGGTATTTTGGAGTATTGCATACTCTCGATTCTCTCGCGCGGCGACTCCTACGCACCACAAATCATCGCCGAGCTGAAGGCTGCCGATATGATGGTTGTGGAGGGCACCCTCTACCCCATCCTCACACGCCAGAAAAACCAGGGCCTACTTACTTACCGCTGGGAGGAGTCGCCCCAAGGCCCCCCTCGCAAATACTACTCGCTCACCCCTGAGGGCAGGGAGGCTCTGCGACAACTCGACGCCGAATGGGACGCTCTGGTGGGACAGATTGACAACATTCGCGGAAACAAGTAACATCCCCCGAAAAACTACAACTATGGAGATACTGAACCAAGAGAAAAACAACCAAACCACCACCCCCAAGGACTCCCTTGCCTCATCCACATACCTCTTTGCAGGAATTGTGATGATGGTGTGTGGCACAGTGTGGCTCTTGAGCAACTACCACCTTGTGGGCCAAGAATTTATGGATGTATTTTTCTCGTGGCAGATGTTGGTGGTGTCCTTGGGCGGATGGCTGCTCTGCGCCCGCAATTGGAGCCTCGGCGGAGTGGTTACAGCGGTGGGAGTTGTGCTCATTCTATTTGATGTGCTCAATATCCACATCTCCTTCGAGAGGTTTATTTTACCGCTAATTGTCGTTGTGGGCGGAGTTGCCGCAGTAGTTAAGGGCTTGAAAAAGTAGTCCCCGAAAGGGGAAATTTGGTAAAAGTGGCGATTTTCGTTGTGAAAATCGCCATTTGTGTATCTTCTTCTCGGCAAATATTACTAACTTTGTGAGTTAATTTAACTACAAGACTATGACATTAATCGACAAAATCAACGACCTGCTCGGCAGGATTGAGAGTTTTTCGCCCGCTTCGGCGGCAGAAATTGAGGATTTCCGCGTGAGAATCCTCGGTCGCAAGGGCGAACTTAACGATATTTTGGAGGAGTTCAAGAGCGTACCCTCGGAGGAGAAACGCGTTCTGGGACAAAAGATTAACGAGGTGAAAACTCGCGCAAACGAGCGCATCGCCACCCTCAAAGAGGCTCTCGACAACGCCCCCGTTGCAAGCGCTTCGAGTGGTGACCTCTCGCGCCCCGCAATGACCGAAAACCTCGGCTCGCGCCACCCCATCTCGCTGGTGCGCAACGAGATTTGTGACATCTTCTCGCGCCTTGGTTACACCATCGCAGATGGCCCCGAGATTGAGGACGATTGGCACGTGTTCTCGGCTCTGAACTTCGCCCCCGAGCACCCCGCACGCGATATGCAGGACACATTCTTCATTGAGAAAAACCCCGATGTTCTGTTGCGTACACACACCAGCTCCATCCAGGTGAGGACTATGGAGCACCAGAAGCCCCCCATCCGTGTAATCTGCCCCGGCAGGGTGTTCCGCAACGAGGCTATCTCGGCTCGCGCACACTGCATCTTCCACCAGATTGAGGGCCTCTATATCGATGAGAATGTCTCGTTTGCCGATATGAAGCAGTCGCTGCTCTACTTCGCCAAGGAGTTCTTCGGCGAGCAGACCCAGATTCGTATGCGCCCCTCCTACTTCCCCTTCACCGAGCCTTCGGCAGAGGTGGATGTATCGTGTAACCTCTGCGGCGGCAAGGGTTGCAATGTATGCAAGGGTACCGGCTGGCTCGAGATTCTCGGCTGCGGTATGGTGGACCCCAATGTGTTGGAGGCCAGCGGCATAGACAGCACCAAGTATAGCGGCTTCGCATTTGGTATGGGTGTTGAGCGTATCGCTATGTTGAAATTTGGCGTTAAGGATCTGAGGCTCTATTTCGAGAATGACCTGAGGTTCCTCGGACAGTTTGAGTCGGTTCTCTAAACCACCCCGCCACACAAAAAAACAACCAAGATGAGCAGAAGAACCATTTGGGCCATTATTGCACTGATGCTCTGTGTCTTTTCGTGCGCCAAACCGCCGCAGAAAAGCCCGGAGAGGCTCTTTGTGTACAATGGCGAAGGTGTGCCCGAATGGTTCAACAACGACTCGCTAAGGGCCGCATATTACTACACAGAGGCTGTGAAATATGCAGCACTTGAGGAGCTGGATAAGTCGAAGGAGAATCTAGGCAAGGTTTTCGAAATAGACTCCCTGCACCCCTCGGCACACCACCGCTTGGGCCGATTCCTGATTGCCGAGCAGCAGTATGACAAGGCCTTACTCCACACCTCCAAAGCTATTGCCGGCGATAGCCTCAATAATGATTTTCTGGAGGACTATGGCTATGCTCTCTCAATGACGGGCAACTACGAAAAGGCGCGCGGAGTGTATCGCCAACTTATTGTGCGTGAGCCCAAAGAGCCCAACCACTACCGCTTGGCATCCATCCTTTATGCAGCAACGGGTATGCCCCATATGGCAATCAGCATCCTCGACTCGGCCGACTATAAGCTCGGCTACTTTGAGCCCCTGGCGAAGATGAAGAGGGGTTTGTTGCTCGATGTGGGCCTCTATGGCAGGGCCATAAAGGAGGCTCAAACGATGGTGGCCAACGACCCACAAAACATCGAACACTACCTTGAGCTGGGCGATATTTACGAAAGCCTCAGCCAGGATTCGCTCGCCGAGGTTACCTACCTCGACGCCCTGAAAATCTCGCCCGAGAGCGCCAAAACTCTCTTTACGCTGAGCGACTTCTACCACAAGAGGGGTATGGAGAGCGACTTCCTCGGCATCATTCAGCGCATATTCCGATTGGGCGATGTGGATGTGGAGTTGAAGTTGGAACTCTACGACAACTTTGTGGTTAATGACGAGGCTTTCTACAGGCGCAACTTCTTTGCAATCAACACCATAGCAAGTGTGCTCCACGTGAAATATCCCAACGATGAGAGGGTTGAGATGCGCTATGCCTACCACCTCGTTCGTGCCGGCGAGCTCGACAAAGCCCTTCAGATATTCAAGAAGTTGGCCCACAGTCCAGCAACCAAGGAGCCCAAAGAGCCGCTGCTGACGGTTATGAGCATAGAGAGCCACCTGGGACACACCGACTCGATGCGCTACTACCTCGACCTGGCCATTGAGCGTCTGCCCGGCGACCCCGAACTGTACATCCGCAAGGCCTATCTCGTCAATGAGGAGGGCAACGAGTTGCTCGCCACGGAGTATTTCCAGAAGGCTATTGATGTGGCCACCGACAGCCTCACCAAAAGCGACGCCTACACCGCCCTGGCCGACCACACCAAAGATTTGAAAAAGAGCAAAAAACTGTACAAAAAGGCACTTGAATACAACCCAAACAACGCGATGGCGCTCAACAATTGGGCCTACTATTCGAGCCTGGCCAACGACGATCTGCCCTTGGCTCTTGAGTTGAGCACGCGCGCGTGTGAGTTGGAGGCCACAAACGCCACCTATCTCGACACGAAGGCCTGGATTCTCCACCTTATGGGGCGCAATCAGGAGGCCAAAAAGGTTATGCAGCAGGCTATTTCGCTCGACAACTCCAGCGACCCTACCCTACTGCTCCACTACGCCGACATTCTGGTAGCCAATGGCGACTCCTTCTTGGCAGAAATATACTACAAAAGAGCCGCAGAGGCGGGTATGGACGACCAACTCATCAGGGCACGCCTTGAGAATCTGAAGAAACAACGATAGTTTTTACCCTTTTGACTATGAAGAGAATTTTGTGCATCCTTGCGTTCCTCGTGTGTGGCCTGTCGGTGACAATGGGCCAGACAATCGACGAACTCAACGCCCAAATAAAAAAAGCCGAGGAAGCTATCGCCAAGAACGAGAAGCTCCTCAAGAGCATTTCCGACTCCAAGAAGAGCAACGAAACGGAGATTAAACTGCTCAAACAGAAGATTAAAAACCGCGAGTCGATAATCGCCAACTACAAAAAACAGATCGACATTCTCTCCGACAGCATATCGCTCAAAGAGTCCAATGTGGACACCCTGCAGGGGGAGATTTCCCGCCTGAAGGGCGAGTATGCCTCAATGGCAAGGGAACTCTACAAAAACCAGCTGGTGGGCGCCCCACTCCACTTCATCTTCTCGGCCGAGGATGTCAGTGTCGCAACCCAAAGGATGAACCTTCTGGCTCGCTACAACAGGGCGCTGAAGGACAAAACACAGGAGATTGCCGACAAAAGTAGCTCTGTTGAGCAGGAAATTAGCGTTTTAGGCGAGAAAAAGAGTGAGCTAGACCAACTCCGCAGCCAACAACAAAAAGAGCTTAAAACCCTCGAAAAAGAGCGAAAACAGCTCGATGCTGCAGCCAAGAAACTCAAACAACGAGAAAAGGAGATTGAAAAGGAGCAAAAGAAGCGCAAGCAGGAGATGGAGGCGGCACAAAAGTCCATTAAAAAGATAATGGACGAGGAGGCCAAGAAAAACAAGAAGAAGATGAGTGACGAGGAGCGAAAGGCTCTTGCGCTGAAGAATAGCAAGTTTGAGCAAAACAAGGGTAAGATGATTATGCCCGTGGAGGGCGGTGTCATCGTTGAGCAATTTGGCCTGCACGAGCACCACGCCCACAAGCATATCACCGTTAACAATACGGGTATCGAGATTGCGGCCGCGGCGGGTGCCGATGTGCACAACATCTTTGAGGGCACCGTTAGTAGAGTGACGGTCATCCCCGGACTCAACTACTGCGTGATGGTTAAGCACGGCGATTACTTCACCCTCTACGCCAATTTGGCAAGTGTGTGCGTGGGTAAGGACGAGGTTGTGACGGCAGGTAGCAAGGTGGGCTCGCTCGCCACCAGTGACAACCCCGACGACCGCCAACTCCACTTCGAGCTGTGGTATATGACCATCCGACAAGACCCCGAGCCCTGGCTCGCAAAATAGAGAGAACCCACAACGAGGCCTCTCCACCAAACTCGCTATAATACAATAACTTAACCATACAATATGGCTATTCACTTCTACAATCAGGAGACCGACTATATGCCCCGCGGAAGGGTAAAAATCAACCGCTGGGTGAGGGATGCCATCCACAATGAGGGCTTCAGGGTGGGGGAGATATGCTACATTTTCTGCTCCTCGGAGAACCATATCGGCATCAATCGTCAATACCTCGGTCACGACTACTACACCGATGTTATAACCTTTGATTACAGCGACCTTGTGGGTAGCAAAATCGTCAGTGGCGACATCTTTATCGACCCCTTCACGGTGGACGACAACGCCCACGGACTCGGTACCGACCCCGCAGAGGAGCAGTTGAGAGTTATTATTCACGGCGCAATGCACCTTTGCGGCTACAAGGATAAGAGCGACGCAGAGGCCGCACAGATGCGCCAAAAAGAGGATTTTTATCTGGCAAGATTCCCGAAATAGATGAGGTTTGAGTATGATATAATTGTGGTGGGCGGAGGCCACGCGGGATGTGAGGCCGCATCGGCTGCCGCGCGACTCGGTTCTTCGACCCTGCTGGTCACAATGGATATGACCAAGTATGCCGGAATGTCGTGCAATCCGGCAGTTGGCGGCGTGGCTAAAGGTCAGATTGTTAGGGAGATAGACGCTCTCGGCGGACAGATGGGTATCATCACCGACCGCAGCACCATCCAGTTCCGTATGCTCAACCGCTCAAAGGGTGCGGCAATGTGGAGTCCAAGAGCGCAGTGCGACAAGGCCCTCTTCTCGGCCCTCTGGCGAGAGACGCTCGAGAATACCCCCAACCTCAAACTATGGCAAGACACTGTTAGCCAACTACTTACCGAAGAAACGGAGGGTAGGAGAGTGGTGACGGGTGTGGTAACCCAAATGGGTGTTGTCTTCCGCGCAAAGGCTGTGATTCTAACCGCGGGCACCTTCCTCGGAGGCCTTATGCACATCGGTCGCAATAGCGCCGAAGGGGGTAGGGCAGGGGACAGCGCCTCACACGGCCTTACGGAGCAACTTGTGGAGCTTGGCTTTGAGGCTGGCAGGATGAAGACGGGCACCCCCGCCAGAATCGATGTTCGCTCGCTCTCGCTTGAGAAGTTCGAGAGGCAGGATGGCGACTCGGAACCCTCAAAATTCTCATTCTTAAGGAGCGTGCAACCCGTTGAAAATCAAATGCCTTGCTACCTGGTCTACACCTCCCAGAAGGTGCACGACACTTTGCGCACAGGATTTGCGGATTCCCCTCTGTTTCAGGGACTTATAAAGGGTATTGGCCCTCGATACTGCCCCAGTATTGAGGATAAATTGAGGACCTTTGCGGATAAAGATTTCCACCAATTATTCCTCGAGCCCGAGGGACGCGACACGAACGAATACTACCTCAATGGCTTCTCGTCGAGCCTTCCTTGGCAGGTGCAGTGCGCCGCTCTGCAGCAGATTGAGGGGTTCGAAAATGTGGAGATCTACCGCCCGGGCTACGCCATTGAGTACGACTACTTCCCACCCACACAGCTCACCCATACGCTCGAAACAAAACTCATCGAAAACCTCTATTTTGCAGGTCAGGTGAACGGCACGACAGGTTACGAGGAGGCTGCAGCACAGGGACTGATGGCTGGTATTAATGCTGTGAGAAAACAGAGAGGGGAGAGCGAGGTGGTGCTTTCGAGGGACGAGGCCTACATCGGAGTCCTGATTGATGACCTTGTGACCAAGGGAGTCGACGAGCCCTATCGTATGTTCACAAGTAGGGCCGAGTACAGAATCCTCCTCCGTCAGGACAACGCCGACAGAAGGCTGACTCCCATTGGCCGAGAAATTGGCCTTGTGGACGACGAAAGATGGAACGATTTTGAGCAAAAAAATTCGCTCGTAGAATCGCTTAAAAATTTCATCCACAGACAAGGGGTCGCACCAGAGGAAATTTCGGACTATTTGAAAAATGCAAATTCAGCACCACTTTCACAAAAAAGAAAGGTTTCGGAGGTGTTGATGCGCAATAATATTTATCTTTTTAACCTTATTGAACTCATTTCGCCCCTGAAGAAATTTGTCGAGAGCCACAACATCGACCGCGAGATTATCGATCAGGTGGAGATTGAGGTGAAATATAGCGGCTACATTGAGCGCGAAAAGGCCATTGCCAACAAGCTTAAAAGGCTCGAAGATGTGAAGATTCCCGCCGATTTTGACTTTATGAAAATCACCTCTATTACAATTGAGGCACGCCAGAAACTCTCCAAGATTCGCCCGACAACTGTTGGCCAGGCATCGAGAATCCCCGGAGTTTCGCCCGCCGACATCAATGTACTATTAATTTTCTTCGGCAGATAGAGATTTTTGCGTGTTCCACGAGGAACAAAAAGGTGCGTTCCACGAGAAACAAAATACCAAACAAAACAAACAAACCAACCTCACGAAGCCACAAACAAAGCGTATTCCACAAGGAACAACAAGGCAGTGGCGTGGTGAAAAACAAAGGGAGTGTTCCTCGTGGAACACTCCCTTAATTATTATTCATTCACAGATGGTGAATTATTTCTTCTGCATCTTTGCCCAAGTATCCTTGAGAGTTACGGTGCGGTTGAAAACAATCTTCTCGGCAGTGGAGTCCTTATCCACGCAGAAGTAGCCAACCCTCTCAAACTGGAACCTATCACCAACCTTTGCCTCACCAAGCGAACGCTCACAATAGGCGGTCTTAACAACAAGCGAGCTGGGATTGAGGTAGTCGGTAAACACCTTGCCCTCCTCAACATCATCGGGACTCTCCTTTGCAAACAGGTTGTCGTAGAGCCTTACCTCTGCCTCAACAGCATCGGCTGCCGACACCCAGTGGATAACGCCTTTAACCTTGCGGCCATCCGACGAGCTACCACCTGCCGACTCGGGGTCATAGGTGCAATGAATCTCAACAACATTACCCTCGGCGTCCTTAACAACCTCCTCACACTTAATGAGATAACCATACCTCAGGCGCACCTCGCCATCGGGGCGGAGGCGGTAGTAACCTTTGGGGGGCTCCTCCATAAAGTCGCCGCGCTCGATGTAAATCTCCCTGCCGAAGGGCACCTCCCTGCGGCCTGCACTCTCATCCTCGGGATTGTTCACACAGCTGAAGCTCTCGCCCTTACCCTCGGGGTAGTTGGTGATAACAACCTTCAGGGGATCGATAACTGCCATCCTGCGCTCGGCAACCTTATTGAGATCCTCCCTCACGCAATACTCCAACAGCGAGAGGTCGATAACATTATCCCTCTTGGCAACACCCACCTTCTCGGCAAAAGCACGAATTGATGCGGGGGTGTAGCCCTTGCGGCGAAGAGCACAAATGGTGGGCATACGGGGGTCGTCCCAGCCCGTAACCACCTCATCCTTAACAAGTTGCAGAAGTTTGCGCTTGCTCATTACGGTATAGGTCAGGTTGAGCCTTGCGAACTCATACTGGTGGCTGGGGAAGATGCCAAGCTCCTCGATAAACCAATCGTACAGAGGCCTATGAACATCAAACTCAAGGGTGCAAATCGAGTGGGTAATGCGCTCAATGGAGTCACTCTGGCCGTGTGCATAGTCATACATAGGATAGATACACCACTTGTT
>JAZQZA010000049.1:0-47656 GCA_045633765.1 Tidjanibacter sp.
GTCGAGGAGGTTATTCCCAAACTATTGGAGTGTTATAGGGCAGTACGCAACAGATAAAAAAACAGAGAGAAGAATGGCCAATTTTTTCAACGATACTCCCCAGCTTGCACACTATCTCGACCACCCCTTGGTGGAGCGCACCGCGCAACTCAAGGAGCGAGATTTCACCGAGATTGCAAACTTCGACTTTGCACCCGTAGATACCGCCGATGCCATCGACTCCTACAAGCGAGTCTTGGGCATTGTGGGTGAGCTGTGTGCCGAGCAGATTGCCCCCCAAGCCTTCAGCGTCGATCAGAAGGGCCCCTCGCTTCGCAAGGGACACGTTAGCTACTCACCCGCAACGACAACCCAATTGGAGGTTGTGCGACAAGCGGGAATTATGGGTATGACAATGCCGAGGCGCTACGGAGGACTCAACTTCCCCACCCTCCCCTTTATGATGGCCGCCGAGATGATCAGCTCGGCCGATGCGAGCCTTCAGAATGTGTGGGGTCTGCAATCCTGCGCCGAGACACTCAAGGAGTTTGCCTCACCCGAGCAGGCGGAGCGTTATCTGCCGAGAGTGTGCGCAGGTGAGACGATGTCAATGGACCTCACGGAGCCCGATGCGGGCAGCGACCTTCAGAGCGTAATGCTCCGAGCCACCTACGACGAAAAGGAGGAGTGCTGGAGGCTCAATGGCGTCAAGCGTTTCATCACCAATGGCGACGCCGACATCCACCTTGTTTTGGCACGCAGCGAGGATGGCAGCCGAGATGGCCGTGGCCTCTCGATGTTCATCTACGACAAGCAAAACGGAGGTATGACCGTCAGGCGCATCGAGCGCAAAATGGGCATTAAGGGTTCGCCTACTTGCGAGCTCGTATTCCGCAATGCCAAGGCCGAGTTGTGCGGTTCACGCCGCCTGGGACTCATCAAGTATGTGATGTCGCTTATGAACAGTGCTCGCTTGGGTATTGCTGCACAATCGGTCGGCATTTCGCAAGCCTCATTCAAGGAAGCAAGCACCTATGCGCTTGAGAGAAAGCAGTTTGGCAAACGCATCATAGAGTTTCCGGCAGTGCGCGAAATGGTGGATAATATCGAAGCCAAGCTCCACGCCTCACGCGCCATACTCTACGAGACAGGACGCTTTGTGGACCTCTACAAAACCCTCTCGGAACTCTCCTCCGAGAGAGAGCTAACCCCCGAGGAGAAGGACGAGATGAAGTTCTACTCCAGGCTCGCCGACAGCCTCACACCTCTGGCAAAAGGTATGTCGGGCGAGTATGCCAACCAGAATGCCTATGACTGCGTGCAGGTACACGGCGGTAGTGGCTATATGAGCGACTACACCTGTGAGCGACTCTATCGTGATGCGCGCATCACAACCATATATGAAGGTACAACACAGATGCAGGTTGTGGCGGCCATAAAGAGCGTCACCAGCGGTCAGTATGGCGCAATGATTGCCAACTACGACGCCATAACCCTAACCAACAAGACTCTCCACCCACTGAGGGAGCGTCTGCGCAATATGACCTCCCACTATCGCAGTGCGGTAGCCACGGTTGCAGCCCGCGAGAGTCAGGAACATCTGGACTTTATGGCTCGCAGGCTTGTGGAGATGGCCGGCTCAATAATTATGGGCTACCTCACACTCCTCGATGCCGACAAACGCCCCGAGCTCTTTGCTCGCTCGGCCACAAACTACATCGCCTTTGCCGAGGCCGAGGTCGCCAAGCACTATTTCTACATTCAGAGCTACCGCATCCCTGACACCTCCGAGGAGCAGAACACTCACCGAGAGGGAGAGGTTGTGCGTGAAGAGATTAAAGAATTCCTTCCACATAGGGAGCCTATGTTGTTGGTAGACAGAATGTGGCGCGAGGGCGATGAGGTCGTGGGCGAATACACCGTCAGGGGCAACGAGTTCTTCGTTCAGGGCCACTTCCCCGGTAATCCCATTGTACCCGGTGTGATTCTCTGCGAGATTGTAGGACAGTGTGGCTCGCTACTTGTGGCCGACCAGCTCAAAAACCGCACACCCCTCTACACCTCGTTTGAAAGCGCACGCTTCAAGCGCAAAGTGAAGGTGGGTGACACACTCACCGTTCGCTCCCACATAATTCGTCGCCGCGGCTCGCTCTTCTTCATCGACGCCACAGCAAACGTGGGCGACGAGGTTGCTTGCTCGGTAAAACTCGCCTTTATGATTGTAGACAACAACTCATAATCCCCCCTATTGAAAAACAGAAAAGAGGCTCGCAGCATTGTGCGAGCCTCTTTTTTGTTTGGTAGTTTCGGGAAAAACCCTACTACTTTGTGATATGAACATCCATCTGGGGGAAGGGGAAGTTGACACCCTTGGCGGGGAGCTGTTTATAGACCTTCTCCAGAGTGTCGTGATAGATACCCCAGTAGTCGCTGCTCTTGGCCCAAACCCTGACGGTGATATTAACGGCGCTGTCACCCAACGAGCCGAGTGCCACAAAGGGTGCAGGATCTTTCTCAATGCGCTCATCGGCAGCAAGAATCTCCAAAATAGCAGCACGAGCCACATCGTAGTCGTCACCATAGGCAATCGAAATGCTCCAATCCACGCGGCGACGGCTCTCGGCCGAGAAGTTGTTGATGATGTTATTCACAATGGGGCCATTGGGCAGAGTAATCAGCTTATTGTCAACGGTATTGATAACAGTGTTGAAGAGTTTAATCTCCTTAACCGAGCCCTCAATGCCCTGTGTCTGGATGTAGTCACCGATGCGGAAAGGACGCAAAAGGAGAATCATAACGCCACCTGCGAAGTTCTGCAGTGTGCCGCTCAGTGCCATACCTATTGCAACGCCGACCGAAGCGAGCAGTGCAACGAACGAGGAGGTGTCAATGCCAAGGCGACGAACAATTGAGATGATGACAACCACATAGAGCGCTGCCCTGATGATTGAACGGATGAACTTGGCAAGCGAGATCTCCACACTCTTGCGCTCAAACAGGCGTTTGAGCAGTCGGTCGATGTAGCGGATAATCCAGCGAGCAACGACATAAATCGCAATGCAAATGAGGACATCCCAGAAGAAACCAGCAAGTCCTTTAGTAACAAAACCGAGTGCCTCCTGGAAGGGCATCTCCTTAATCTGTTCTACGGTAGCCGTGATGTTGTTGGCCAACGAATCCACCTGAATAGGGTCTACTTGTAGAAATTTCATAGTGTTATAAAATTTGAAAGTTAGTATGTTCAACTACACAAGGGGTTTACTTTAGCCTACATTGATAAACTTTTCAACCAAGGACTTAATCAGCTCGGGATTGCCGCTGAGTTCCTCACGAAGGTTCTTATCCTCGTGGGTGCGGAGCATCTTAATCCAGCCATCAATCAGGCTGCTGCCAAAGACACCCTTCGACTCAAAAATATCGCGTTTAGCCTCCAGAGCATCAGCCGACACAGCGCACGAATCGGGCAGATGAGCCAACCTCTCGGCAATGGCCTTATGCTCCTCGTGGAAGATATTAACGCCCACATACCTCTCCTCGGCATAGGCAACAGGATTCTCCATCTCGAAGCCGTGACGAGCAGCTGCCACAAGACCTGCCAAGAGCAGATAGATATCTGCCGAGCCATCGGGACAACGGAACTCTACGGTCTGTTTGTCGGTAGCCTCCTTAACCTCGAAGTTGGCACCGGGGTTGGCATCCTTAATCATCTCGCCAGCACCACCTGTCCATCCCAGAGGCACGCGCACGAGTACCGAACGGTTCCTGTCGCCCCAGCAGATATTGGTGGGAGCCTCCTGATGGGGAACAAGACGGAGGTAGGAGGTGGGATTGGTATTACCGAAGGCGGTGAGGGCGTCGGCCGAGTCGAGAATACCGGCAATGACGGTCTTGGCAACATCGCTCAACTTGCCATCGGCAAGGTACATATTCTTACCATCCTTAACCACCTTGGTATGGATATGCAGACCACTACCAGCCTTACCCACAGTAATCTTGGGAGCGAAGGTGAGCAGCACACCATAGCGGTAGGAGATCTCGCGCAGAATCCATTTTGCAATAAGGAGCTGGTCGGCAGCCTCCTCAACATCAACGGGCAGGAACTCAATCTCGTTCTGCTCATACATCATACCATCCACGGCAAAGTTACCAACCTCGCTGTGGCCGTATTTAATCTTACCACCCGCCTCGGCAATGGCCTTCATAGCCTCACGACGCATATCGCCCCACTTGCAGAAAGGACCGCTCTCGTGGTAACCGCGCTGGTCGGGGGTGATATAGAGGTCATCTACCTCGCTGACAACATAGTACTCCAGCTCGCCCATTGCGTGGAACTCCATACCTGTAAGTTTTTTGAACTCGTTGTGGGCGCGGTGGAGTGCCTGATCGGGAGCCGAAGCAAAGGGTTTGCCGTCCTTATCGTAGTAGCCACAAAGGATGTCGAGTGTGGGAATCTCGCTAAAGGGATTGAGGAAAGCAGTGCGGTAGCGAGGAATCACATAGAGATCGCTGGCACCTGCCTGCACAAAGTTGGGGAAGAGGCTCGAGCCATCCACACGCTCACCATAGGTGAGAATAGTGTCGAGATAGTCGAGGTCGTTAATTATGAAGTTGAGCGACTTGAGCCTGCCATCTGCTGCTGCATAACGGAAGTTAATCATCTCAATACCGTTCTCAACAACGAAGCGGATGATGTCCTCTTTGGTAAACTCTCTGGGCTCTTTCTGAAGGAATCTCACCAGAGGATTGGGGTGAATTGCGTATTTGTCCATAGTCTTTAGTTTAATTATTTTAGGTATTTGTCATTTATGTTGAATCTTTCTCTGCTCTACAAAGTTACAAATAATAGGGGAAACTTGTAACCTCTCCATCGGATTTTTTTGCACGAGGGCCCATCAATTCTCTTTGGAGATAGATGATTATTCGTCGGTGTTCTCTGCTCGACGACACAAGTTCTTGAAATCGCAATAGGCGCATATTTCCTTCTCTTCATCGGTGGCAACAAAGGGCACCTCCGGCGAGAACAACTCTCCAAGCAACTCTTTGAGGCCCGCCTCAAAATCCTCTGCGTAGTCGGCATAGCTATTGACGGTATGACCACTACTTTTGTCATTCAGCAGGGGTGTATAATCCTTCTTATTCAGATAGCGGACATAGTAGAGCGAAGGTGTTACACCTCGTCCCTCGAGCTTACCCTCTTCCTGCAAACGCGTCACAACCATCGAATAGATTAGCGTCTGCATCACAGCGCCATTGCGGCCCGAAGGTATACGCGAGAGCAATTTCTGAAGCCCCTCAAACTCCTTATGCATCGAGCCCGTCTTGTAATCGACAACCCTCAGCGACCCGTCGGGCATCTTATCGAGTCGGTCTGCAAGGCCGGAGAACATCACACTCTTTCCCTCCTCAAACTCAAACTCGCACTCTATAGGCTCCTCCAGGCGATAGACCTTGAAATCACATCTTTCAGTCGCAGAATCAAAGGGTACGACAAACTCCACGATGTACCTTTCAACCGTATTGGCCACGACCACCAGATTGCCACCATACTCCTCCTCGGGCACCTCTTCGCCGGCGAAGTATTTATCCGTAATGGCTGCAATAACCACACGATGAATATCCTCTCTCGTCACACCCGACAGATACTCCTTCGGAGAGAGTCCGCACTCAACCATAGGCGTATAGAGCAGCTCAATGGCCTTGTGGAAAATTGTACCAAAGAGTGCATTATCCACCCCCTCCTCAATCTCGTTATCGACTTTCAGACCGGCCACCGAGCGGTAATAGAAGCGCAGTGTACAATCCATATAGGCATTCAGGGCCGAGGGCGAGAGTATTTTTCTTTCACCATCTTCGGTATCTCTGAGGAATCGCTCCAGGCGACGCATCACATCGGGGCTCTTCTCCACCCTCAGGACATTATCACCCGCAAAGCCCACATTGAGGCTCTTTTCGATGCGGTTCAATGTGTGGGGGCTCTCGAAGTCGAGCTGATATATGTAGCGGCTCTGCTCACCTGTGGATCTATCCATCGGCACAGAGCAATGGACCATATCAACCCTGCGTGCTCGCTGTATGAGGCGATAGAAATAGTAGGCATAGACACCCTCGTTGTGACGCGGTGTGGGCAGTCCGTAGGCAAAGCGCAGATTGTAGGGAATAAACGAGATGTCGGTAAGTCGTCCCGAAGGGAAATTATCGTCATTCATCGACAGCAACACAACATTCTCGAAGTCCAAATTTCGCGTTTCGAGGATACCCATAACCTGAACACCACTCAAAGGCTCGCCACTGTAGGGGATTCGCACACTCTGCATCACCCTTCGCAGGAGCGCCACATAGGTCGAGGGGTGCATCTCCACCTGACACCTTTGCAGCGAGTTGTCACACTTCACAATGGCATCCGAAACGAGTCCCAAAGCCTCCCTGCGGAGTGCTCTGCGATCGTCGCTCTCGAATGGAATCTCCACCTTTGCCACAAGGCCAAGCACCCCAAGCAGATAATCCTTGAGTGCCTTCCATTCGGCACAACGACTGAAGATTACATCCAAAACGGGGAGTCTGCCCACAAGGTGTTCGCTATCGACATACATCCTTCCCCTGCGCATCACTCCCTCTCGCATTTTGCCACACACGGCCCCGTCAAGAGCCATCACAAAGGGGTGACCGAGCAACCCCTCGACATCCTTATAGTAGAATGATACTTTACCCACCTTGGACTCTCTGGCTCGCAGTTGCATCTGGAGCAAACGCTCCGTGAAACTATACACGAGCGTTGAGCGTAGCGGATAGCCCATAGTAACATTCACGCTCCCGACAGAATCGGGCAACGAGTAGAGCAAGGGCGAGAGCAGACTCTCGTCCGTGAGCACAATGGCGGTATTTTTATCTATCTTGCCATCCTTAGTCAAGACATCTTCGACGAACTCGCCCACATATTTACATTGGAGCGAGGAGGAGGCTGTGGAGATAACATTCATCTGCTTGGGTTGCGAAAAGCGACTCTCCAGATGGAATGAGGAAGGGGCCGGATAGCGGAGCAAGTTCTCCCTCACAAAGAGTCCCGCCTCCTGCTTGTCGTCCTTGAGATAGTAGTCGTCCCAATCCCAATAGAAGTCGGCCTCGTGGGCATTTTTGAGGTGGTCGAAAAGCACCTTCTCGGAGGCCGAGAGCGCATTGAAACCGATAACCACATAGCCACCCTCGGGAAGCGCAGCCTGGTCACTTTGCAACCTCTCCACCGCACGACGATATATCATTCCCGAATAGCCCACGCCTAGGCTCTCCAACCTCTCGCGCAAGCGCTGGTAGATGGGGAGCAGCGAACGCCACAGGGTTACAAACTTGGTCTTATGTTCGGAGCGTTTCCTGTCGGCCTCAAACTCTCGCCAAAAGCGCCTAACGACCTGCAACTGTTCGGCATTAAGATAGGACTCCAGGTCGGCATCAATATCCTTCACATCTGCAATGTTGGCAAAGAGCATTGAGGCATCGATGAGATATTTATCCACCGAGTCGTAGTCGCCAAGCAACACCTCGCCCCAATGGTAGAAGGCGTCGAAACTCTCTTTGGGGTGATACTCCGAATAAATTTTGAAGAGTTCCGTTATGGCCACAATCGAATCGACCCTCTCGAGCCCCGAGAGTGCCACCATCAGCGAATCAATCGACAGATATTCGGGTGCCCAGATGGGCTTGGAGGCAACACGCGAGAGAGCATCCACAAAAAACACCCTCGTTCTCACATTGGGAAGAATAACCTTCAGTTCCCCTACTCTGTCTCCGTAGCGCTGCCATAGGTCGGCAGCAACCTGTTCCAAAAATTTCTCCATAGCGTAAAGGTAGTTATTTTTTTGTAAGTTTGCCAAAAAATTTCTACCTTTATCAAATAATTATTTGATTTTCTACTATGGGAAGAGTTGATATATTGAGTGCGTCGGCCGGCTCGGGCAAGACATACCGTCTGGCTTTTAGTTACATAAAAAGGCTTCTGGAGGAGCCCTATGACTATCGCCATATCCTCGCCGTAACCTTTACCAACAAGGCAACCGACGAGCTCAAAGGCCGAATACTCAAACAACTCAATGCGCTAGCCAGCGGCACCAAGAGCGACTTTGACGCCGACCTCAAAAAGGAGAACTATGACCTTGAGAAGGTAAGAGCTAACGCATCACTCGCCCGCAACCTCATCCTCCACGACTACAACAACTTTGCGGTGATGACCATCGACAAGTTCTTCCAGAGGGTTATGAGGGCCTTCGTTAGGGAGATTGGCGTGGAGCTCAACTTCAACCTCGAGATTAAGACCGAATCCCTGCTGGAGCAAGCAGCCGACCTGATGATTGAGAGAATCATTGAGGACGAAACCCTCTATGCTTGGGTGATGGACTACATTGGCGAACAGATGAACGAGAACCGTTCGTGGAACATCAAAGACGCCATCATCAAAATTGGCAAACAGCTCTTCAAAGAGGAGTATCGCCACGCCCAGATTACCTCCGACGACAAACCCGAGCTCGCACGCCTGCAACAGGCTGCCCGTGCAGAGGCTGTCATTACTGCCCAAGCATACAAAGAAGAGGGAGAAAAGTTTGTGGCCCTGATGGACGCTCACGGACTCACTCCCGGCAACTTCAAGGATGGATACCGCAGTAGTGTTGCCATACTTGCACAGAAGATAGCCGCAGGAGAGATTGCCGAGCCCAAAAACACGGCCTACAATGCATTAAAGGGCGAATGGCACAAGCAAGGTAAAGATCCGGCCTACGCAGTCATCGACTCCATTGCCGACCAGCTCACCCCCATTGTGCAGAAAATCATCAATCTCTACCCATCGGCCAACAGGGCTAAAAACACAAATGACATCATCAGCACCCGCTACCGCGACTTTGCCCTTCTGGCCGACCTGCGTAGCTGCATAGACGATATATGCTCCAAGGAGGATATACTTCCTCTGGCCGATGTGAGCGACATCATCTCTCGCCTTGTGAGCAACAACGACGCTCCATTCATCTACGAGAAGGCGGGCAATCGCTACGACTACTTTATGATTGACGAGTTTCAGGACACCTCGGCCCAGCAGTGGAGCAACTTCGTACCCCTGCTACACAATGCACTCTCGCAGAGCCAAAAGAATCCCGTACTACTCGTTGGCGACATCAAGCAATCCATCTATCGTTGGCGTGGTGGCGACTGGACTCTCCTTTCACGCGGTGTGAGGGAGGAGTTTGGCGATGTCCACGAGGAGCCAATGGTCATCAATCGACGCAGTAGCCGCAATGTTGTGGAGTTCAACAACCGCCTGACGGAGGTTGGCGTAGAGTACATTGCAGAGAATCTAAACACAGAATTGGAACAAGCCCTCAAAGATGAGAACATAACCCCGCAAGTGGCTGCCGACTTTTCAAGGATGGTGGGCGAGGCATACTGCAACTTCAAGCAGGAGCAGAAGCCCGATGCAGAGGAGGGATATGTGAGCGTTGCGGCCTTCGACAAAGACAACATCTTGGGCAAAGTCGTTGAACGCATCGAGGAGTTACAGGAGAGAGGCTACAGGGCCAAGGATATTGCCATTCTCGTTCGCAACAACAAAGAGGGAGCCGAAATAGCCTCCCACATTTTGGCGCACAAGAACAACCCCGAGCGCAACCCCAAGTATACTTTCGATGTGGTTACCGAGGAGGCGTTGTCAATAAGCAGTTCATCGGCCGCGAGGTTTATAATATCCTGCCTGACAATGTGTTCGACACCTTCCGACAACATTGCCCCAGCCATCTACAACGAATACTTCGGACGCCCCATAGGCGAGCCACTCTCACCCGAGGAGCAGGAGTTCATCTACTCCATTTCGCTTCTCCAACCCGAGGAGGCATTCAATGAGATACTGCTCCACTACCCAACCTTGAATTTTGCAAGCGAGGTGCCCTACATTCAGGCCCTCCACAACCAAATCATAAACTTCACCTCGAAGAACATTACCGACACCGCCCTTTTCATCAAGCAATGGAACGCGAGTGGTCACAAGGAGTCCGTGGCACTACCACAGGATGCCGATGCGATAACCATCTCCACCATCCACAAATCCAAGGGCTTGGGATACCCTGCGGTGATTATTCCGAGTTGCGGTTGGAGCATACGCCCCAAAGGCCAATCAACATTTTGGGTTGCTCCCAACACCCCCCTGTCGGACAAGATAACCAAGTTTCCGGCCAACATATCAGCCGCCGTTGGTCAGAGTAAGTTTTCGCACAGCTACTTCTCCGAGCTCACAATGTCGGCCATTGACTCGCTCAACATCCTCTATGTAGCCATCACAAGGGCCATCCGTGAGCTCCATATAATAATACCCTCCAAATATGACAAAAACAGCATTGCCAATGTTGTCACAGAGGCTATTGGGGTAGAGAAGGATGGCGAGGTGCGAGAGTTTGGCACGCCCGAGAGATACTCCTCGCCGAGCCTCCGCACACCATCGCTCTCTATGTTTGCCACCCACTCACCCTCAAACAAGGTGGCCGTGAGATACACCCACCAACGCTACGATGAGGAGAGCCGAGGCGACCATCTGGCTCCACGCGACTTCGGCGTGATGATGCACCGCGCAATGGAGAATGCCAAAACAAGGGAGGATATCGAGCGTGAGATTGCCCGCAGCGTGACCGACGGCGTCATCACCGCCGAGGAGGCCACCATTTTGAGCCAGAAGATAGAGTCGGCCCTTGCCGAATATGGTGTTCAAGAGTGGTTCGACGGCTCGTGGCAGATGGTCAGAAGCGAGTGTGAGATTGTGGAGTGTGGCCGTTCGTGGAGGCCCGACAGGGTTATGACTCGTCAGGGCGAAGCAGTCGTTGTGGATTACAAGTTTGGCCTCAATCGCCCGACCTCCTACCGCCGCCAAATTGAGAAATACTGCCAATTGCTTCAGCAGATGGGCTACCCGAAAGTAAAAGGCTACCTTTGGTATATGACCATCGGCGAGATAGAACAAATAGTCTAATGCGCGGAGGATGAAACGACCCATATACATCACACTGGGAGTACTATGCGTTGCGCTGGGCGTCGTGGGCATTGCCCTTCCCGGACTCCCCACCACCCCATTCCTGCTTGCCGCCTCGTGGCTCTTCTACCGCTCATCGCCAAGCCTCCAGAAATGGCTTCTCGACTCACGCTTGGGGATCTACATCAGGGACTATGAGCAACGCGGAGGAATGAGGCCACGCACAAAGATAATGGTGGTGGCTCTGATGGCCATAGTCGTTTCCTGCTCCATCATCTTCTTCATCCCAAGCCGACTCGCCGACTGCATCGTAGCCGCTGCCGGCGCCATCGGTATCTTTGTCGTCTGCATCCTCGTTCCCACTGCGAAATAGATGGCAGAAACATACAAAAATCGGAGTGTAAAATAATAAAGAAGTCCGCCCTTGTTGGGCGGACTTCTTTATTATTTCGTATTTTGAGCGGACTTGGGTTTGGGCCACTCATCCACAGGCCTGATGTTCTGCGCTTTACCATTATAGAGTGCCACCACCAACTTCTGTCTGCAGTGTTCGCAAACGATGAACTCCTCCTGGGCAACATCCTTGTGGTGGATCACCTCATCGCGGCTACTTACCACTTTGCGTTTAATCTCGTGGCCATCCCTCTTGGTCACCTCCTCGGTAACGTGGCGAACAACCTCGTCGTAGTGAATCTCGGCTGCCTCTCCGTAACCCAATGTGCGAAGAACATAATATTTGCGACACACGGGGCAGTGGCTATAAATCTCCCACTCGGCAAGTCCCCTTAAAATAGCAAACCCGAAAAACAACACCAACGCCAAAATAATCCAGTGGGGCACATAAATCATATAGAGAATGATAAAGCCTATCGGCATAGAGAGCAATAACGCCCAACGCCCCACTCCTGGTGGCACTACAGGTATGCGATCGATAAAATGCAACAGCAACGGCGAAACCATCAGATGGGCCATCAGCAACAGATAGGCCACATAGGCAAGAATCGCAATCAGCGGAATACGCACCCAGCCGGACAACTTCTTACCCTGTTTGTTCTCCTTTATCACATCCTCCACACTGTTATACTTGGACTCAACCAAGAATGGACGACTACGCAGTTTAACAAAAAGACGGGTGGAGGCTATACGACCACCGAAGAGGATATATCGCTCCACAAAGGGTATTTTACCCTGCTCCGTAAGGGTGTAATCAACCAACCTTCCATCCACAAAGCGCGCCGTAACTTTGGGGTGATAGATGTTCGTATCAAAGTCTTTGACCCTCAACGGGAAACATACATTTTTAGTGTTGGCATTGACCACATCAACAACTATGGGAAATCCGTAGAATTGCTTGTATATATGCTCGAGTTCCACACCCTCGGCAAAGTGCTTTGCCATCCAGCGCTCTGTGACATAGATATATCGCCTGGAGAAGGAGTCGTCCAATCCCAACGAAGGCAAACCATAAGCCGCCGTGGGGAATAGTTCATATTTGAAGAAGGTGTGCCTTCGGCCCTTCTCATCGGCCGCAACAATATTGAAATTATTATCACCCTCGTAGCGCACAAATTTATACGAGGCACCCAGCGGAGCCTCCTCGTGGTTGTCGCTCGCCACAACAAAATTCCTATCAATGACGGCTGCCTCAACCCATCCGCGCTCTCCATCGGCGGTCTGAATCAAGAAGTAACCCGAGCCGTATGCCAGCAGTTCCACCTGCTGACCGACACGAACCGAGCCAATGGCCTTGCCCTCATCTGTGAGGAAGTCGTCGAGTATGGAGCCTGCCATCACAACCTTTGCCTCGCGGCTATCAAACGAGGGGCGGAGCGACTTATGGAAGGATGTATAACCGATAACGGTGGCCACAACAAGCACCAGAGCAAGACCTGCACTCCAACCGCTGAAACGGCCATAGCGTATCAAGTCCGAACTAAAAGGAAATGATGTCAGCATTTTCACTGGCGCCCAAAGGCGTCGAAACCAGCCGACCTTGGTAGTAGTAGAGTTAGCCATAGGAAATAAACTTTTATGGGTTAATTCTCACAAATATAACAAATTATTCAATACACCGATGCACAACTTTCAACTTTTTTTGGCACAATAAGTTCGTGCAACAACCATTCACCACACTTGCCACAGAGTGCTCGCAGGGTGCAAAACACTCTCAATGTCGGGGCGCTACGGGGAGCGAGGCTTCTTATTTCTTGTGTCCGGGGCCTGCGGGGAACCACCCCTTATCGACACGCTCCCTCTGATGGACCACCTCCAAGATGCTCCAGAAGGACGAGAAGGCCGTAACGCCAAGGATGGTGGAGGCCACAAGATTTTCAATCAAAATAGAGAGGGCACAAAAGAGCACACCCGCAACAAGAAACATCCACCAACACTTTGTACCAAGATAGTACTCCGCTTTAACAACAATGGGGTGAAAAATGCCAATCACCAAAAAGGTTGCAAAACCTACAATTATTCCAGTAAAATTCATCTTCTACAATCAAATTTTTCACAAAAATAACATTTCGAGTTGATATTTTCACCCCTCGCACCACAAATGTTATTTTGAACTACCAAGACCGCCACTCCATCACGCAACAAACCGTAGAACATTCAGACACTTATCAACAATGTGTTAATAAATTATGCAAAAATAATAAGGTATAGAGAAGGAGTTATTTCCAACAAAATACATACCTTTGCGAGTTATGAGAAAACATCTGACTAAACTATTAATCTCGGCACTATGTGTGCTGCTCTCCTCTGCCGCTTTCTCACAAGGGCAGAAGGTATCGGTAAGCGGTAAGGTTGTTGATAGCCAGAACGGCGAACCCCTTATCGGAGTAACAATTGTCACAGAGTCTATGCAGGGCACCACAAGCTCTTGGGATGGTAGCTACACCATCTCGGCGGATGCGGGCACCACGCTCTCGTTCTCCTATATGGGCTACAAGGATGCAAGTTGGAAAATTCCCGCAGGTGCAGCAGAAATCACCCACAACGTGGAACTTCACAGCGACAGCGAAGTTCTCGATGATGTGGTGGTTATTGCCTACGCCGTAAGGAAGAAGGGAACAGTTGCGGGCTCCGTTTCGACCGTCAAGGCCGAGAAGGTGGAGACCACCCCGACTGCTGCCTTCGACCAGGCACTCCAGGGACAGGTTGCGGGCCTCTCGGTGCTCTCCAATACGGGTGAGCCCAGCGCTGCTGCAACAATGACCATCCGTGGCACCAACTCCATCAACTCGGGTACCGCTCCACTCTACATCCTCGACGGTGTACCCATCTCGGCCAGCGACTTCAACACCATCAACCCCGCCGACATCGAGTCACTCTCGGTGCTCAAGGATGCTTCGTCGACCTCCATCTACGGTGCGAGGGCGGCAAATGGTGTGATTGTGATTACCACCAAGCGAGGCAAGGTTGCCGAGCGTCCCCGCATCGACTACCGTATGCAGATTGGCTTCTCGCAGGCGGATGATAGCAAGTGGGACCTTATGACCACACCCGAGCGTATCGAGTATGAGAAGCAGACCGGAATGACCGCAGGTCAGAACTACCAGCAGCTCGCCAAGGTTAATGTAAACTGGATGAACGAGGTGTTCAACTCGTCGGCTCCTCTGCAGAACTATGAGCTCTCCGTTTCGGGCGCCGATGATAAGACCAACTACTACATCTCGGGCGGCTACTACAACCAAGAGGGTACGGCTGTGGGCTCCTCGTTTGAGCGCTTTTCGATGAGGGCCAATGTTCAGCGCAAGGCTGCCGACTGGCTCACCATCGGTACCAACACTATGCTCAACTATCAGAAGATTCAGCAGGCCGACGAGGGCGCCTACACTCTCGTAACCCCCATCTCGGCAGCTCGCTTTATGCTTCCCTATTGGAATCCCCGCAAGGCAGACGGCTCGCTGGCGTCCATCTCCGACGGCTCGTGGAAGGGTAATGGTCAGAACCCCCTCGAGTGGCTGGAGAACAACCCTGTTCACTACAACAAATATAAGCTCCTTTCGACCGTATTTGCGGAGGTTAAGCCCATTGAGGGTCTGGTCATTCGCTCGCAGTTCGGTGTGGACTACTCCCACACCACAGGCTTTGGCGTATCCTACCCCAGCTATATGCCCAATCAGGGTAACGGCTCGGCATCGCGCAGCTCGACCGACGGCTACAACCTCACTATTACCAACACGGCCAACTATAGCTTCAATATTGACGACCTTCACAACTTCACCTTCTTGCTCGGTCAGGAGGGTGTGGATTACCACTACGAGGCCTTCAGCGTGCTGACCGAGGGTCAGAACAACGACCGCCTCACCAACATCTCCACCGGCACAAGGGCCACTTCGTGGGACGACACGACCGACTCCGACTACGGATTCCTCTCGTTCTTCTCGCGTGGCGAGTACAACTACGACAACAGAATCTACGCCGAGGCTGCCTTCCGTTTGGACGGCTCGTCGAGGTTTGGTAAGTCGCGCCGCTGGGGTGCCTTCTGGTCTATGGGCCTTATGTGGGATTTGCGCAGGGAGGACTTTATGATTGCCTACACCGACTGGCTCACCCACGCACAACTCTCCTTCTCGACCGGTACGAGCGGCAACTCCTCCATCCCCAACTATGAGCACTTGGCTCTGGTGGGCGGTGGTGCCGACTATATGGGCGATGCAGGTGTGGGCCTTATGCAGCCCGGCAACGAGGAACTCGGATGGGAGAAACCCTGGACCACCAACCTCGGTATGCACGCAGCCCTCTGGGGCCGCCTTACGGTGGACTTGGAGCTCTACTATAAACTCACGAGCGATATGCTTATGGAGGTACCTCTTCCCTACTCCACAAGTGGCTTCGGCTACTATTGGGACAATGTGGGCGAGATGGTGAATAAGGGCGTTGAGCTCAACCTCACGGGCACCATCCTTGCCACCGACGACTTCCTCTGGACAGCCAATGCCAACATCTCCTACAACCATAACGAGATTACCGAGCTCTACGGCAATGTGACCGAGTATGAGCGCTCGGGCACCAACACAAAACTTATGGTTGGTCACCCCCTGGGTGAGTTCTTCATCAACCGCTATGCGGGTGTTAACCCCATCAATGGTGAGGCTCTGTGGTATGACAAAGAGGGCCACCTGACCAACCAGTTGCGCGATGAGGACAAAGTTTTGGTGGGCAAAACCTACATTGCTCCCTGGCAGGGTGGTTTTGGCACCGCACTGACCTATAAAGGCCTCTCGCTCAGCACCCAGTTTAGCTGGGTGGCAGACCGTTGGATGCTCAACAACGACCGCTACTTCGATGAGTCGAATGGTAGGTTTGCAACCTATAACCAATCGCGCCGCCTGCTCGACAGGTGGCAGAAGCCCGGCGATGTGACCGACATCCCCCGCCACGGTGAGTACACCGAGTTCGATAGCCGACTGCTGGAGGATGCATCTTTCTTGAGGCTCAAGAATGTGATGCTCAGCTACACACTTCCCTCGGAGTTGCTCTCAAGTCAGAATATCTTCCGTGGTGTAAGGCTCTATGTTCAGGCACAAAACCTGCTAACCTTCACCCACTTCTCGGGCCTCGATCCCGAGGGCACGACCAATGTCTATGCAGCCCAATATCCTATGGCACGCCAATACACCTTTGGTCTTGATGTAACCTTCTAAAATAACGATGACGACGATGATTAGGAAAATAACACATATCGCCGTGGCGATTGCCATTGCGCTTTCGACCACCTCGTGCCTCGACAAATTGCCCGAAGCGGCAATCCCTGTTGATGAGGCAATGCAGAGCTATGAGGATGCCGAGCAGACCGTAACGGGCATCTACTCGATGATGAAGAGCGGCGCTCTGTGGAGCGGCCACCTCACCCTGTTGCCCGACATCCAGACCGACCTTGTCTATGCTGTGGACGGCTACTCAAACACCTATGGTAACCATTGGCAGTGGGACATCCGCTCGACCAACTCGGAGATTGAGGCAGTCTATGCTTCGCTTTATAGCATCATCAGCAACTGTAACTTCTTCCTCGAGAAGATTGACGCCATTATGGCCAAGCAGACTGTTGATGAGCGCCTGACTATCCTTGAGCAGTACACCGGTGAGGTCTATACCATCCGCGCACTCTGCTACTCGGAGCTGTTGAAACTCTACTGCAAGGCCTACGACCCCGCAACTGCCGACACAGAGAAGGGCGTGGTGCTACGCAAGAGCTACTCGAAGAGTGAGCCCAGCATCCGCGCTTCGCTCAAAGACTCCTATGAGTTTGTGGTGAGCGACCTTCTGAAGGCCGAGGAGCTTCTGGACGAGCAGTATGATGTCTATAGCAGCTACTATATGACACAGGCTGTGGCCCACGCACTCCACGCCCGCGTGGCACTCTATATGCAGGATTGGGAAGGTGCCATCGAGCACTCGTCGAAGGTTATCGACCACCCCAACCGTATGTATTCGCTCTCGGCTGCCAACCAGATGTACACCAACCAGATGAGCTTCTTCGACTATATGTGGAACTACGACCTTGCCACCGAGACCATCTGGCAGGTGGGCTTCACCCCCACATCCTACGGTGGCGCACTAGGTCAGGTGTTCCTCTCGTTCAACAACGACTTCACCTACTACTACCCCGACTATGTTCCCGCCCAATGGGTGCTGGACCTCTACACCTCGGGAGATATGAGGTATAACTCCTACTTTGCAACCCTCACCACGGGCTATGACCACGCACTGACTTGGCCTCTGCTTGTGAAATACTACGGCAATCAGGAGTTCATCGGCTACTACATCTACCACGTGTCGATGCCCAAGCCCTTCCGCCTGGCCGAGCAGTATCTGATTCGTGCCGAGGCACATTGCCGCAAGGCAGTGCCCGACTTCTCGAAGGCAACCAACGACATCAACACCCTGCGCAACAGCCGTTTCAGCAGCGGTGGCGGTGCTCTCTCGCTCAATGCCGATAACTTCATCGAGCAGATTGCCAACGAGAGGGTTAGGGAGCTCTATATGGAGGGCCACCGCCTTCAGGACATCAAGCGTTGGGGCAACCTCTACCGCGGAGGCGCAGGTTTCACCCGCACCCCCCAGAACAACACCCTCTCGGAGGGCAGCTCGCTGAGCGTTAAGGCCGACGATGTGCGCTTTGTTTGGCCCATTCCCCAGCACGAGTTGGAGGCCCCCGGCTCGCAGGTTGAACCCAATGACAGCAACAACTAATCGGAGATGACGACTATGAAACGATTACCTATATATTTATTAGCAGGAGTATTGACATTCGCAGCCATCGCCTGTGACGAGCAATACACCAACTACAACGACAAAGCATATGTGATGTTCTCCGAGCAGGAGCAGTTCTTCCTCGTGGAGGAGAATCAGGACTTCTTCAGCATTGATGTTGCCACCACCGTTGCTGCCGAGCAGGACCGCACCTTCGGTGTGGAGGTCATCGACAAGGGTAGCAACGCCATTGAGGGCCACCACTATCGCCTTTTGTCGAACTGCGTAACCATTCCCGCCGGCGAGCTTGGCGGTCAGGTGAAGGTGAAGGGCATCTATGAGAACATCACCCCAACCGACTCTTTGGGCTTCATCTTGAGGCTCATTGTCCCCGAGGAGATGGAGTGGGACGACCTCTACAAGGATGGCACCCAGACCAAGGTGGTTATGTATAAGAGTTGCCCCTTTGACATCAACAACTTCACCGGATGGTGCCTTGTGAGTTCAATGATGATCCAGAGCTATCCTGGTGAGAATGTCTCCTATCAGAGGGTTGTCAAAGCCGATCAGCACCCCACCGAACAGAACACCATCATTCTTCGCAACTGTTTCTACGACGGCTACGATGTGAGGCTGAAGTTCCACACAGACGACCCTGCCGAGCCACTTATCTCTATGGAGGCGGGGCAAGTCATCAGCGATGAGGCTTCTGTATTCGGCCAGATATTGGGCGACAACCATATTTTGGCAACCACAAGCCCCTATTACGACTCCTACTTCAACGCCTGTCAAGGCTTTGCGGTACTGTGGATGCAGGTCTATGTCGATAATCTCGGCGTGAGCGTCGGCACCGTGGGCCACTTCTACAATGTTATTGAGTGGATTACCGACGAAGAGGCCGAGGAGTTTAGTAAAGAGTTGAGCAAGTAGAAGTTTTGCCACCGTCTATTAACCGAAAATAATGATACAAGAGAATATGAAAAAGAGTTTAATCAGCAAGATATGGGGTTTTGTTGTCATCTTGGCTCTCGGTATGAGCGCCTGCGAAAGCCCCGAGGAGGAGATTACCCCTAACTTCCCCGAGAAGATTACCGCTGTGGTGAATGCAGGTGACACCTACGAGTTCACCATTGAGCCCAATATGAAGTGGAATCTGAAGATTCCCACCGAGATTGCCACCTACTTCAAATTCATTGTGGGCGAGAGCGAGCGCTACACCCTCAATGGCGAGGCCGGCACCCATACCATCACCATCGGTGTTGCTCCCAACGAGGAGTTCGACACAACACGCACTTGCTCGCTGGAGATGACTATGGGCGGCGAAACAAGAGTTATTGCCGAGATTACGCGTGGCGCCAAGGAGCGTTCGCTGAAAATCTATGTCGCCGAGTTCGACACCACAGAGGAGACCTTCGTGATTGACGAGGAGGGCAACTTCAGCTACTCCTCCACCCCTTGTGAAAAGAACATCGATTGGCGATGGAGCAACGAGCAGTGGATGCAGCGCATCGTTGTTGATGCCAACTTCCGCTGGAGCCTCGGCGTGGATACCCCCGAGTGGCTCGATGCAAGCAAGACCTCCGGTAACGTCGGCCTTACCGAGATTTTCCTGCGCACCAATCCCGAGAAACTCCCCTTGGAGGATGGCACCTACACCCTTGAGTTCTGCGACACGAGCGACCGCAATGGCGATGGCGTCATCGACGAGAGCGACATTCTTGTTGTGGGCAGCTATTCGACCTCTATGAAGGGTTGCAAGGATGTCTGCACCGTGGACATTGATGCCAAAGCTCGCTTCAATGCCAATGGCGAATACTATGTTGCCGGTAGCGACACCTATGTTGAGAACCTCTATGGTCACATCAGTTCGCCCCGCGGCGCAGAGATTTTTGCACTCACCAAGTGTGCAGACGGCACCTATAGCAGGGAGGGCGCCGAGTGGATTCAGCTCACCGTCGGCAACTTCCCCGAGGAGGCGACCGATGAGGGTGTGTGGATGCGCGATCTGACACTCAAGCTGGAGGCCAACGATAGCGAGGAGGAGCGCTTTGGTGCCATTGTGGCCATTCCTCTTTCCGAGGCAGCTGCAACCAACTATGCAGACTATCTGGTGAGCGAAATCACCCAGGAAGGCATTGAAATTATCGACACAAGCGACCCCATCTATGCCTACGACGAGAATGTAATGATGGGCTACGCTGCACGCTTCGAGAAATTGGAGGCAGGCACTTGGCCCTGGATCAACAACTGGTCGGGAATCCCCCACGCATATAAACTCACCCTTCGCAACAACTCGTCGGGCGACGACCTGGTATTCCGCAAACCATTTGCAAGCTACAAAATCTATGGTTTCGACGGTTATATGGGAGCCACCTATTCCACCGAGGAGTGCTGGCTGACCATCAGCGAGAGCGACCCCGAGGAGGCCATCGAGAATGGTTACATCATCCGCAGCCGTCTGGGTGACGGCGAGGGCGAGGTGGCCAACACCCTTCCCGGCAGCAAGGGCCAGAATGAGGCCACCTTCGTATTCTACAACGACAAGGGAGAGGCCTATGCACTCATCTATGTTGTTCTGGACCCCACCTTCACTCCCTATGAGCAGATTGAGGGTGATGTGGTATTCACCAACATCGAGAGCGCACTTCAGACCGGAGCAACGCTTGAGGAGATTGTTGCAGGCGACGATGAGTTCAATGAGGAGGAATCTTTTATGGGCATTCTTCAGTATCGTCTTACATTGAATCCCAAATGCAAGAGCATCTCACTCACACTGCCCGAGTATATGATGGCTTATTCATATCAGAGTTGGCTCTCCTCACAACTCAAAGGCGAGGAGACCATCGTGACCGTAAGTAGCGAAAATTCGGCCAATGGACGAATCAGCTTCTACGGATCCAACAACTACAATGTAATTCTCCAACTCATTGTGGTTTATAACGCCGAGTAGAACTACTAATACGAAATAGATTATGAGAATAAGGAATATATGGAAGTGGGTTACACTGCTGGCGACCGTGGCGACGGTTGCGAGCTGTGCAGACCCCGAAGAGGATTTTGGCGGCGATGGCTACGGCTATGTGCAGTTCAAACTCTACAAAAAAGCCTCCTATGTTACTCCCGAGGTGGAGAGCAAGAGCCGCGCTGTGGTCGAGAGCCTCGAGTGGTTGCAGGAGGCCTATAAGGTGAAGGTCACCCTCGAGTATGACCAGACAACCATTGCCCAAACCCTCACCCTCTCCGGAGGCGAGGGCGACGCTGCCGAGTGGGGCCTGAGGAGCGACAAACTGAAACTGCTCACGGGCGACTACCGCCTCATCACCTTCTCGCTCTACGATGCCAATGACCAACTCATCTACAACGGCACACCCTCGGGCGAGAGCACATTCTCCGTTGTGGAGGGCGGCTTGGTCGTGCACGACATCACCGTTGATGTCACCGCTCGTGGCAAGGTGCAATTCTCGCTTACAAAGGATATGAGCGCCTTCAGCGGCACCCGTGCCGTATCTCGCACCTACACCTTCGACGAGATTAAAGAGGTGAATATCACCGTTGAGAACAAATATACGGGAGAGAATATTGAGTTCAAGGAGCTCCCCTGCAAGTTCAGTATGCACTTCGACACCAGCGACGATGTGGAGGATGGCTACAAGACCTCCTCTATTCTCTGCGACACCCTTCTGTGGATACCTGCCGGCAGCTATGAGGTTGCAAAGTATGAGGTGTTTGACGAGAGTGGCGTATTGCTTGAGAATAAGACCAACCCCGCAAAGAGTCCCTTCAAGGTTGAGGACAACAAGGTGACCAAAGCAGATGTGGCCATCACCCTCTATGAGGCAGACGCCTACATTCAGGACTACTATGCACTGAAGGCCATCTGGGAGAGCCTCGATGGCGAGAATTGGTACTATGTCGGCGAGGAGTATCCCCAAGGCTCCAACTGGAACTTCAATTGCGATGTTGACTTGTGGTGCAATCAGCCCGGTGTGATGGTTCACGCCAACGGCCGCATCGCACGAATTGACATCAGCGACTTCGGTTTCCGAGGCCACCTCTCGCCCGCTATCGGCCAACTCACGGAGCTTGTAGAGCTCTACCTCGGCACCCACAATGACAACAACTTTGCCTACGACCCCACGCTCGACAAGAGCAAGAGTCTTGAGGAGCGCACACGCAATCGTATGGAGCTCCACGGCGAATGGTTGCGTCAGCTCCACACCCCCGAGCAGATGTCGGAGCCTTGCGCAAGGGCACTTGCCGAGCACGGCATCTCCATTGGCGCCACACGCCTCTATGAGAACTTCAGCGAGAAGGAGATTTTCGACCTCAAGAGCGGCACGCAGCGCACCATTCGTCCTATGGATACCTCGCACGGTACCATCTGCAATGGTCTGAAGAGTCTTCCCAAGGAGATTGGCAACCTCAAGAAACTCGAGTACCTCTACATCGCCAACAGCGAGATTGAGAGCCTTCCCGATGAGATGGAGCAGCTGGTTGCCCTCACCGACATTGAGATCTACAACTGCCCCAAGATGAAGCAATTCCCTATGGTTATTACCCGTATGCCCGAGCTCATCTCGCTCAACATTGCCAACAATGCACAGTGGAGTGCCGAGGAGATATACAAAGGTCTTGACGCTCTGGCCAAGGGTCCCAGCCGCGAGAAGATTCAGATTCTCTACTGCCGTCAGGGCAATCTTGAGGAACTTCCCGAGTCGTTCCGAAATATGAAGAAGATTGGTCTTCTGGACCTCGCCTTCAACCGCATCTCAAAGATTCACCCCTTTGGTAAGGAGGTTGCCCCCGTGCAGCTCTACCTCGACAACAACCTGCTGGAGAGCCTGCCCCGTGACGCAGAGGGTTATTTCTGTGGCTACGACGATGTGGAGAACTTCTCGGTGAATTTCAACCGCCTGAAGAAAGTGCCCAACATCTTCAACGCCAAGAGCATCTACGGTATGACCTCCGTAAGCTTTGCCGGCAACCAGATTGATGGATTCGAGGGCGAGGAGGATGGCACCTACAATGGTATCTTTGTTGAGACGCTCACCCTCTCGCAGAACAAATTCACCAAGTATCCCAAATGCTTGGCCGACACAGAGTCTATTGTCTCCTACATCATTCTCCGCGCCAACGAGATTGAGGAGGTACCCGTGGGCTCGTTCTCGGGTAAGAATAGCATAAATCTCACCTCAATGGACCTCTCCTACAACAGGATTAGTGATCTGCCCGCAGATATGCACGCAGGCCACCTGCCCTATCTCTATGGTGTGGATTTCTCGTTCAACCGCTTCAGCAATTTCCCCTATGAGCCTCTCGATTGCTCGGGCCTCACTGTCTTTGCTCTGCGTAGCCAGAGGGACGCCGAGGGCAATAGGTGCTTGCAGCAGTGGCCCACAGGCATTGGCAACCACCGCGGTTTGAGGGGACTCTATCTGGGCTCCAACGACCTGCGAGTAATTGACGATACGATCTCGACGCTCATCTACTATCTGGATATTAGCGACAACCCCAACATCGTATTCGACGCCTCGGATATCTGCTATGCTTGGAGTGTGGGAGCCTATATTCTCATCTATGACAAGAGCCAGAACATTCTCAACTGCAGTATGATGCTTGAGTAGAGAGAGTATTCACCCATTAAAAAATGAGAGAAAAGAGAATGAAAAAGATTAGCTTATATATTTCGATTATCGCCGCAGCACTCCTCTCGGTGGGTTGCGTGCAGGAGGATATTGAGTTTGCATCGGATTGCAATGAGATTGCCATTGATGCAATCGGTGGCGCCCGCAGGGTAGCCATCACCTCGGGTGAAAACTGGATTGCCTCTACCGACAACACCTGGATTACCATTTCGCCAGCCAATGGTCGTGGTTGCGCCGAGTGTCAGATCATCATTGACTCGGCACTTATGGCCGAGCCCCGCTATGGCGAAGTGCTCATCCAAAACCTCGCCACCCTTGAGGAGAAAACCATCAGCGTAACACAGGAGGGTTTCCCCTACTCGATTGAGATTGAGGAGCCCGACGTGAGGATTGAGAACTACAAACCTCTTCAGGATAGACGCTTTAGCGTAACCCTCACCACCAACACCGACTTCGATGTGGTAATTCCCGAGGGTGCTCGCTGGCTCTCGAATAAAAAATATGAGGTCAAACTCAACCGAGGCATCCGCCCCCGACAGGTGAAGGTGGAGTTTGAGTGGGACATCAACACTATGCCCAAAGAGCGCATCGCCGAGGTGCAGTTTGTGCCCAAGAATGGCGAGCAGATGAGCCGTCAGGATGTCCTCAAGGTCGTTCAGCAATCTGCCGAGCCTATTGAGGAGAATAGCCGCAGCGGCGACTCGGTGGCTCTGGTGAGCATCCAACGCAACATTGAGACCCTCTCCTCGTGGGATGTATCACTCCCTATGGAGCGTTGGAATGGTGTGATTCTCTGGGACGAGAAACACGAAGGCTACACCCCCGACAAGAAGGGCCGTGTGAGATATGCCGAGTTCTTCATCTACAACACCAATGAGGATCTGCCCTTTGAGGTGAAGTATCTGACCGCAGCCGAGGAGCTCTATTTCTTCGGCAACACCAACACATTCCTTAAGGACCTGAAGATTGGCGACGCCATTCTGGAGCTCACCCAGCTCAAGAGGCTCACCATTGCTGCACACGGTCTTTCGGAGGTTGATCCCCGCCTTGCAAACCTCAAGAATCTGGAGCATTTGGACCTCGGTTCCAACAACTTTATGACCATTCCCGAGGTACTCACCAAGGAGAACTTCCCCAAACTCCGCACCCTCATTCTCAACGCCAACCAGCGTTCGGAGGTCTATGATTTGAGCAACACCACCAAGACCAATCTCGGCGGTTTCATCGAGGAGGAGAAGTTCCCCGAGCACCTGCTCAAATGGGAGTTGGACACCTTGAATCTCTCGGTGAACTACCTCCACGGAGAGCTTCCCACCTTTGAGGACGACCCCACAGTTCCCGTCTATACCGAGGAGGACTGGGCCGCTTCGAACGACACTCTGCCCCGTATGTTGGTGGACCGCAAGATTAAGAAGGTTATGCCCAAGACCAAGTTCTTCAGCATCAACTTCAACCGATTGACAGGTATGCTCCCCGACTGGTTGCTCTACCACCCAATGCTTGACTGGTGGATTCCCTACAGCTTGATTTTCAATCAGGAGGGTAAGGATGCAGCAGGCACATCGGCTGGTTTCTTAAATGAGCCCGTGAGCCTCGACTACTACTACCAGCTCTACCCCACCAAAAACCAACCCACCGGCGAGGAGGGAGTAGAATAACAGAGCACCCAAGAATGAAGATTTGAGAAAAAAATGAATAGAATTATGATAAAGTTCGGTAAATATGTTTCGTTGGCAGCACTCCTTATGGCCACACTCACCCTTGGAGGCTGTCTGAACGATGTGGAGCCCTACGCGCCTAACAATGGCGAGGAGATTCTCTCGCCCGAGAGCCCCTATGTTGAGGGTGAGCTGATGGTGAAGTTCACTCCCGAGGTGGAGCATATGCTCTCTTCAAGGAAGAACAATACCCGTAGCAGTATTCCCACCGTGGATGAGGTTTTGGAGGCCGTGGGAGGCTACGAGCTCGAGAGGGTGTTCCCCTATGACAAAAACAACGAGGAGGCAACGCGCAAGAGTGGATTGCATCTGTGGTATGTCGTACGCTTCAAGGGCGAGAGCACCGAGAGCGTTGCAGCCAAACTCGCCAAGCTCGGCGAGGTGCAGAAGGTAGATCTCAACCGCACCATCAAGCGCGCTTACAACACCAAGGCTACCCCCCTAACCAAGGAGAGCCTCACAAGAGTTAATACAGGCATCGGCAAAGGAGCGATGAACGACCCTCTGCTTAATCAGCAGTGGAATCTTATTAACAATGGCGATATGTTCCTCAAGAACGGAGTTGTCAAGAGCATTAAGGATGCCGATGTTCAGGTAGAGGGCGCTTGGGAACTTTGCACCGGCAATGAGGATATCATCGTTGCAGTCTTGGACGAGGGTATCTGTGTTGAGCACCCCGACCTGAAGGCCAACATCTGGGTTAATCCCAACGAGGTAGCAGACTCCCGTGAGGACAACGACGGCAATGGTTATAAGGGCGACATCCACGGTTACAACTTCGTAAGAGATCACGGCAAAATTACCTGGAACGACTATCTGGACTCGGGCCACGGCAGCCACGTAGCAGGTGTAATCGCAGCTGTGAACAACAACGGCGAAGGTATCAGTTCTATTGCCGGTGGCAACAACGGCACAGGTGGCGTAAAGGTTATGTCGTGTCAGATTTTCTCGGGCAATATGGGCAGTAGCGTGCTTGCCGTAGCCAAGGCTATGAAGTATGCTGCCGACAACGGCGCTGTGGTATTGCAGTGTAGCTGGGGATATGTTTCAGGCGCTGCCAATGAGTATGATTGGGGCGAGCAGGGTTTCCACAGCTTCGAGGAGTGGAAGATGGGCTCACCTCTGGAGTTTGAGGCTCTCGACTACTTCATCAACAATGCAGGCTCACCCAACGGCCCCATCAATGGTGGCGTTGCAGTCTTTGCAGGTGGCAACGAGAGCGCGCCACAGGCCGGCTACCCCGGTGCAGCAGACTTTGCAATCTCGGTTGCCGCAACCGCTGCCGACTTCACTCCCGCAATCTACACCAACTACGGCCCCGGCACCACCATTTCGGCCCCCGGTGGCGACCAGGACTACTATTGGGACTATGTGGATGAGCAGCACAACTACGGCGAGGTGGGTTGCATCCTCTCCACCCTCCCCTACAATGTCAGCCCCAGCGGCTATGGCTATATGGAGGGTACTTCGATGGCTTGTCCTCACGTTTCGGGCGTTGTGGCTTTGGCCATCTCCTACGCTGCCCAGCAGTGCTTGCAGGTGACCCCCGATCAGATTAGAGAGCTTGTTTGCTCCACCGCCGTACCCATTGACCAATATATGGTTGGTATGAAGGAGTATCGTCGCTATGTGGCCGACCTCGGTCCTCTGCAGCCTATGCAGATGAATTTGGCCCCCTTCAAAGGCCAGATGGGCGCAGGACAGATTAACGCCCAGAGGCTTCTGGAGGCTATCAGCGGCGTTGGCACCCCTGTCCGATTCCCCAACATCTACATCGCCGAGGGTGGCAGCGTGGCAGTAAGCGCACGCCAATATTTCATTGATGGCGAGAAGAAGAGCTACAAGGTTACTATCGCCGATGAGGAGGTTGCATCCTGCACCAACACCAACGGCGAGCTTCTCTTCAGTGGCAAGAAAGTGGGCACAACGACTGCAACGATTACGGTGAGCGGCGGTGCTACATCCGAGCAGCACACCTTCACAATCACCGTGCGCAAGGGCGCAGGGGATAACGGCTGGATGTAGTCGATTGCGACCACCATTAAGATAGGGAGCAATATGAAAAAAGGTTGGACAAGAGCAATTGTGGGTGCGCTGGGGGCCATTACAGCCCTCACCTCACCCTGCTATGGCCAACTGACCATCATTCCACAGAGCGCCGTACAAGAGGCCGCCAACCCCTCCATTGCCGAGGGGAGCAAACTCGCCTTTGACAACAATGGCACCCTCTCCTTCGACACCATCGGGGAGAGTGATGGCTGCTGGCAGGGTGAGATTGCCTGGCACACCACAGGCGGCACAAAGGCCACCATCACTCGCATTACGACAAGTTGCAACTGTGTGGTTGCCGATTGGTCGCGTAGGGATAACACAGCAAAAAAGAGCGGCAAGATTGGGGTTAGATACTACCCCAAGGGGCACGCAGGAAGGGTTGAACAACGACTCTTCATCTACACAACCCTCTCGGAGGAGAAACCCTCGGCCATAGTGAAGGTTGTGGGTAGTGTAACTCCCTCGGGCGACAATAGCGGCAACTACCCCCATACGATGGGTGTGCTGCTTGTAAGACAAAAGGAGGTAACCCTCCCCGCCGATGGTGGAGTGGCAAGGATTGCTGTGATGAATGGCGGGTCTGCACCTTTGGAGGTGAGCCACGACGGAGGACTCTCGCTCGGAGGACTCAAGGCCTACACCATTCCCCGCACGCTGCAAAGTGGAGAAGAGGGCGACCTTGTGGTGGAATTTGAGCCCAACGGTGCTCCAACGATGCTCTATCTTAAAGGTGTGAATATTCCGCCCAGAGAGCGCAAAATTGAGATTAGAATAGAGAAAAACAGATAGATATTTGAACAAGATGAAAAAGATTCTAAAACTTATGGTCGCCACCTCGCTTATGCTTGGCGTTTGGGGATGTGACAACACCTCCGAGGAGCCCCAGATGGAGCCCCAAATTGAGATTACGACCAACAACATTTCGGGTAGTTGGAAGCTCGACAGCTGGAACTCCCAACCCCTGCCCGAGGGCAACTTTGTCTATATTGACTTCGTGAGGGCCGACGGCACCTACACGATGTATCAAAACATCGACAGTTTCGGCACCCGCACCATCACAGGTCGCTTCTTCCTCTATATCGACGAGGAGATTGGCGCAGCCGTACTGCGTGGCGACTACGACCACGGAGCCGGCGAGTGGGGCCACCGCTACATCGTCGAGAGCCTCACAGCAACCACTATGTGCCTTGTGGCTAAAGACAACGCCGAGGATGTCACGATCTACACTCGTTGCGACATCCCCTCGGAGGTGGTGGGCAAGTAGCCCCGAGCCTCCTGCGGGCAACCTACATTAGGGAGCGCGCCTAAAACCACATCACAAAGAGAAAGACGTGGCAATCTGCCACGGCTTTCTCTTTATATCTAATAATCTCACGCACCAAAGTGCGGAAGACTCATTATTCAACTACGATTTTCAGGTCTTTGTATCTTACAAGCGACCAGAAGTTATTGACCATATTACCCTCGTGCATAACGAAATGGTAGGGAACCTTCAGCATTGGGTTCTCAATTGCGTTGACCGCATCGGCCAAGTCACCACCATTAAACATTGCGGTTGAGAAGAGTTTCACCGCATCGTAGGCCCTATAGGCAAAGATGGAGGGAAGTCGACCAAATGCCTGCAAATAGCGGCCATCGAACATTGCGATACGATTGGTAGTCCTATCGGCGTGATAGTTGGCAAAGTAGGCCACATTGAGCTTGAAATACATTGCACGGTCGATATACCTATATTTAGTCCAGGAGGAGTTGCCGACAACCGTCACAGGGTAGTTGTTCTTGAGGCCCCTGGTGGTGAACACACCACACATCAGAGTCATAACCCTATCGACATCCATCTCATCGGAACTCAATATGAAGACAACATTGCCACTTCGCTGCAAAGCACCATTGAGATCAATCTCGCCCTCGGTCTCAAACTGGTCATTAAAGACAAGTTTCGTACAAGCCCTATCGCCCAGCGCGCTCTCAATCTCCGCAGCAAACTGCTCATCGGTCTTGGGGGTATAGATAAGCACCACATTGCTCGCGTCGGTTACGAGCTTATCAATCTTATCGTAGTGGTTCTCTGCCAAGGGAGCCATACGGAAGAAGCCGCGACCATAGTGGCCATTGGTAGAGGTCTCCAGAGGCGACACAACAGGGATGCTATTCTCCTTTGCATACTCCAGCACCGCACCTGCATTGCGCTCATAGACGGGGCCGATAAAGAGGTCTGTGTTGTCGATTTTGGGGTCGTACATCATAATAGAATCCACAAAGGCTGCCGAGTTGCAGGTGTCGTAGACCTGAAGATTGACCGAGCGGCCCTGCGCCTTAAGGTCCTCCAAGGCCAAGAGTGCGCCCTGATAGAACTCCACAAAGCTACCCCTCACCCTGCCGAGAGAGTCGCTCATTGGGAGCATCATAGTAATCGTGAGTGCGTTTTTGTGGAAGGTGCGATAGCGCACGCTATCCTGATAGTAGAGTTCATCCTCCTCGGTGAAGACCACATTCTCCTCGCCACAACCATCGCCACGGCGGCTCTTGAGCACCATTCCTGCATAAAGCTCGCCGAACTCGCCATTGTCGCGCCTGAAGGTCTCTAGGTCAATCATCCTCCTCATAGCAATCGAATAGAGCGAGTCGCTGGGCTCCACTACGAAGTAGTTGTACTTGAGCGACAGCTGCTGAAGAATGGTTGCATAGCGGCGGCCTTCAACCATCAGATCCTCCAGCGTTGCACCGCCCATTGCGCTCTTACGAATGAGCAGCGTGTGGCGATTGCCGATGTTGGTGATGTCCAATGCGGGGTTGTCCTCAATCAGGGTGTCGAGCGAGATGCCATACTCAACAGCCACCTCGTAGAGCGACTCGCCCTCCACGGGACGATAGCGCTCAAACCTATCATCACCCCTCTCGGGAAGCAAATCGCGCACCCTCTTATAGCAAGGAACACGCAACACATCTCCCTCATAAAGGATAACAAGGCTATCCGTATTGAGTTTATTGAGGGTTACCAACCTCGCCTCCGAGATGGAATATATGTCGGCAACATCCGACAAGTTCTCGTCCATCCCAACAGTGTGGATGTAGTAGTTCCTCGAATCAATCGACAGCACCACCTTGGAGCGTTCACTTTGTGCCATTGCAAGCGTAACGCCACAAGCGAGTGTCAGCAGAAATAGAACAATTTTTTTCATTGGTTTCTCCAATAAAGGTTTATTTAATTCGGGTTTTAATCTGGGTAATCACTTGTTTCGTGTAGAGAGGGAAGTCGCCATTCATCATCCAATCATAGTAGGAAGGCTCTTTGCGGAATACCTCCTCCACCGACTGTCCCTTATACTTACCGAAGCCGAACACCTCACGGTCCTTATCGTCGTAGAGGATGCGACCTGCATAGTCGGCCATTCGGCTCTGCTGGCTGTACTCGGCCAGTGCGGCGATATCATTGGGAAGGTCGTCGTAGCGATCCAGCTGTGCCATAAGCACCTCATAGGTTGCCAGCGTGTCGGCCTCGGCCGAATGGGCACCTTCAAGATCCTTATCGCAGTAGAACTTGTATGCTGCCGAGAGTGTGCGCTGCTCCTTCTTGTGGAAGATGGTCTGCACATCCACAAACTTACGCTTCTTGAGGTCTATGCTCACACCCGCCCTCAAGAACTCCTCGGCCAATATCGGAACATCGAACCTGTTGGAGTTGAATCCGCCGATGTCGCAACCCTTAATGAGCTCGGCGAGCGACTTAGCCACCTGACGGAAGGTTGGCGCATCGGCCACATCCTCATCGGTGATGTGGTGCACAGCGGTTGCCTCCTCGGGGATGTGCATAACATTGCCGCTATCGTCAACGGGCTTAATCCTGCGAGTCTTCACCACGGGCTCGTCGCTACCGGGCATCACCTTCACGAGAGAGATCTCGATGATTCGGTCTTTGACAATATCGATACCGGTAGTTTCGACATCGAAGAATACGATGGGGTTTTTGAGATTCAGTTGCATTCTAAAACACTCTTGGCAAGTAATCAAACTACGAGTTAATCATCATAGGCATAAGGAGCATCAGAGTATTTGCGCTCTGGGGCTCATCATAGAGGGGCTTGAACACACCTGCACGAGTCGAATCGGCCAGCTCGATAACCACGCTGGGGGTCTCAATGTTGGAGAGAATCTCCACGAGGAAGGTCGATTTGAAGCCAATAACGATGGGAGCACCCTCATAGGCACAAGCTACTCTCTCGCGTGCCGAGTAGGAGAAGTCGAGGTCCTTGGTTGCGAGGTTGATGGTGTTGGCGCCGATGTTGAACTCAACGAGGTTGGTTGCCTGATTGGAGCAGACAGCCACACGCTTGATAGCGTTGAGAATCTCCACCCTGTCAACAATCACCTTGTTGGGGTTAGCAGCGGGAATCACTGCGTTGTAGTTGGGATAGAAGCCCTCGATAAGGCGGCAGACAAGAGTGCTGTTTTTGAGGTAGAAGACCACATTTTTCTTATCGAAAGCAACCTTCACTGTGTCCTCCTCTTTGAGCAGAATACCTCGCAAGAGGTTGGCGGGTTTCTTGGGCAGGATGAAGGAAGCGTCGGCCGAAATCTCAGCCTCTGCGGTGTGCTTCACAAGCTTGTGGGCGTCGGTAGCAACGAAGGTTACAAGGCCCGAAGCCAAGTTAACATAGACACCATTCATCACGGGACGCAGGTCGTCATCAGCAGTTGCGAAGATAGTCTTGTTGATACCGCCAATCATCATATCCACATCCATCATCACCTCATTTTTGTCCTCTGCCAACTCGGGAAGTGCGGGATAGCCGAGTCCCGAGGTGCCGGGGATTGAGAGCGAACCACTCTTCCAGCTCACGGTAATCTCCCAAGTATCCTCATTGGCCTCGATGGTCAGGGGCTGCTCGGAGAACTCCTTCAACGAATCGAGCATCAGTTTCACGGGTGCTGCAATCACACCCTCGCGCTCAACACCATCGACCTCCACCGAACCAACGAGAGTTGTCTCGAGGTCGGAAGCGGTAACCTTGAGTGTTTTGCCCTTCAGGTCGAAGAGGAAGTAATCGAGGATGGGAAGAGTGTTTTTGCTGCTTACCACCTTACCTGTTGTCGAGAGGAGCGACAGCAGCGCCGAAGAGGAAATAGTAAATTTCATAGTGTCTTGATTTTTATAGTTTTACATTCGTTATTTGTCTGTTCTTTATTTCGCACGTCGTACGCGCGCGTACACTAAGTGCAAATTTAACCTTCAAATGTAGAAAAAAATATTGAGTAAAACAATTTTTCACCACAATTTATAGGGAAATTGAAAGTTGAAAGTTAGGATAGATGGGGCCCATAAGCCCCATAAGCCCCATAAGCCCCATAAGACCCATAAGACCTATAAGACCTATAAGACTTAGGTCGGTTAGACTTTAGACCTTTGACTTTAGACAAAAAAAACGCAGATTGCGGAGGGATATTTGTGCCAAACAAAGGAGCGGACTCCGCAGCCTACAAAGCGTAGGTGAGGAAGTCCGCTCTCTGAAGGTTGGTGCAAAAAGCACCCACAATATGCGTTTTTACTCCGCGAAGTGTTTATAGAAACGGATAATGGTATCGATACCCTTATAGAATTGGTCGAGGCCGTAACTCTCATTGGGCGAGTGGATTGCATCCTTACCCAAGCCAAAGCCGATCAAGATGGATTTCATACCCAGAATCCTCTCAAAGCCGCTCACAATGGGAATGCTACCGCCCGAGTAGAAGGGCAAAGGACGCTTGCCAAAGGTGTCCACGATGGCGGCCTCGGCAGCCTTATAGGCCTTCAAATCCGTGGGCGAAACATAGGGCTGACCACCGTGGAGCGACTTCACATCCACCTTCACGCACTTGGGCGCAATGGCACGGAAGTAGTCCTCGAAGAGCTGGGCAATCTTCTCCCAATTCTGGTCGGGAACAAGGCGCATAGAGATTTTTGCGTATGCCTTCGAGGGGATGATGGTCTTTGTGCCCTCAAGGGTGTAGCCACCCCAAATGCCGTTTACATCAAGCGAAGGACGAACGCCGGTGCGCTCAATGGTGGTATAACCCTCCTCGCCGGCAAGTTCCTCGACACCGACACCACGCATATACTCCTCCTTATCATAGGGGGCCTTATTGAAGTTGGTGCGCTCCTCCTCGGTGAGGATTCTCACATCGTCATAGAAGCCGGGGATAGTCACACGGCCATTCTCATCCACGAGCTTTGTGATGAGGTTTGCCAGAACATTTGCGGGGTTAGCAACAGCGCCACCATAAAGGCCCGAGTGCAGGTCGTGGTCGGGACCCGTAACCTCCACCTGCATATAGCACAGACCGCGCAGACCACAGGTAATCGAGGGGGTGTCCATCGAAATCATACTCGTATCGGAAATGAGGATAACGTCGCCCTTTACGAGCTCCTTATGCTCCTCACACCAAGCATAGAGGCTGGGTGAGCCAATCTCCTCCTCGCCTTCGAGCATAAACTTCACATTACAAGGCAGTTCACCCGTAGCAACCATAGCCTCAAAGGCCTTGGCGTGCATAAAGAGCTGGCCCTTATCATCATCAGCACCACGGCACCAAATGCGACCATCCTTAATCACGGGCTCGAAGGGATCAGTGCGCCACTCATCCTTGGGGTCCTCGGGCATTACATCGTAGTGACCATAGACAACTACAGTGGGCTTTGCGGGGTCGATAATCTTCTCGGCATAGACCACGGGATTACCGGCCGTTGGCATCACTTCGGCACGATCGGCACCGGCCTTAAGGAGCGACTCACGGAGCCACTCGGCCGTCCTTACCATATCTTCGTGGTGGAAGCTCTGGGCGCTAATGGAGGGGATTCGGAGCAGCTCGAAGAGCTCCTCGAGGAAACGCTCACGGTTCTGCTGTACAAATTGATTACTCTTTTCCATACTTTTGAGGTTCATTTAACAAATTTTCACTATATTTGTATATTCAACATCGAATGTTTGTTGAGTTACAAATTTACAAATAATTGGGCAATATAAAAAATTGAAAAGATAAAATTATGAGAACAATCCCAACTTCCGAGCTCATCATCAACTCCGATGGCTCGATTTTCCACCTCCACATCAAACCCGAGCACTTGGCCGACACCGTAATCCTCGTCGGCGACCCCGGCAGGGTAGAGATGGTGGCAAACTATTTCGACGAGAAAGAGTGCAACATCGCCAGCCGCGAGTTCCGCACCATCACCGGCACCTATAAAGGCAAGCGTATGACCGTCATTTCGACCGGCATCGGCACCGACAACATTGATATCGTTGTGAGCGAATTGGACGCACTTGCCAACATCGACTTCGAAACACGCACCGAGAAGGAGCAGAAACGCTCCCTCACCCTGCTGCGACTCGGCACCTCGGGCGCTATTCAGCCCGACATCCCTCTGGGCTCGTTTGTATTTGCGCGCTCATCTGTGGGCTTCGATGGCCTCTTGAACTACTACGCAGGTCGTGATGGCGTATGCGACCTCGAGATCGAAAAGGCTTTCGTGGAGCACACAGGCTGGAATCCACAACTCCCCGCCCCCTACTTCATCGAAGCCGACAAGGATCTCTTTGAGCACTTCAAGGATTCGGTGGTGGAGGGTATCACCGTTGCCGCTCCCGGCTTCTATGGTCCCCAGGGCCGCTGGTTGCGCATAGCTCCTGCCGACAAGGAGCTCAACAGCAAGATTGAGAGTTTCAGCTACAACAATCGCCGCATCACCAACTTCGAGATGGAGGGCAGTGCTCTTGCAGGCCTTGGTGCGCTTATGGGCCACCGCGCAGGCACCCTCTGCACCATCATTGCACAGAGGGCCGTAAAGGATATGAACACCGACTACAAGCCCTTCGTAAGGCAGATGATTGAGATGGCGCTCGACAAATTGGCATCATTCTAACAAAACCACCCTGCCCCACTCCATTTTTTAGGCCTTTGTAACAAGCTGAAAATGAGTGGGGCATAAAAAAGATTGCAAAAAAGTTCATTTTTTTCTTGCAGATACCCAAAAAAGCCGTATATTTGTACTCGCAATTCGGCACCGTAGCTTAATTGAATAGAGCATCTGACTACGGATCAGAAGGTTACAGGTTTGAGTCCTGTCGGTGTCACAAGAGGGGTTCCAAATGGAACCCCTTCTTTTTTATCCACCCCCTCATATAAACGGTAAAAAAATAATCGCGGGCAACCCTGTGGGGTCGCCCGCGAACTTTTTAGGGACAAATGTTGTCGATATTACTCGCTGAGCAGCTCTGCGAGTTTTGCTCCGAGCTCCTCGCCACGCAGGTTGCGTGCAACGATGGTGCCATCCGATGCGATGAGGAAGTTGGAAGGAATGCTCCTTACAGCATACTTTTTAGCTGATGGATCCTTCCACTCTTTCAGCTCGCTCACATTGGGCCAAACAAGCCCCTTGGACTCCATAGTAGCCACCCAAGGCTCACGGTTTTTATCGAGGCTCACGCCATAGATCTCAAAGCCTTTATCGTGGTACTTTGCGTAATCCTCCAGCAGGAAGGGAACCTCCCTCATACAGGGTCCGCACCACGAAGCCCAGAAGTCCAGAAGAACATATTTGTTCTGTGCCAGAACATCGCCAAGCTTGATCATATTGCCGTCCTTATCGGGCAACTCAAGCTCGATATACTGCTGACCAACATCTACCCTCTTCATAGCCTCTGCGTGCTCTTTGAGGGAGATAGCACCTTGCGACATCTGCAGCTCACGGGACAAAGCGGCCACTGCCTCCAAAATCTCATCGCGAGTCATACCATAGTAAACCTCGGTAGCGAGCAGATAAAGACCAAAGAGGTTATCTTTGTTGGCCTCATAGGCATCTGCGGTGTGCTGATCGTAGTTCTGCTCGGCCACAGCGCGGCTCTCATCGTCAGTAGCTGCGTAATAGGCCTCCAGCAGAGCCTTTTTCTCGCCACGATAGGCAGCGAAGTTATCGTTGGACTTGGTGCCACCAACAGTCACTGCATCCCAATTCTCAAGGGAGCCTGCAACGGTCACTATGCCCTCCTCTACGAAGACCATACGCTGTTTGTCGCCCACAACGAGGTTGGCAAACAGAGGAGCCTCAACATCCAGTTTCATCTCAAACGAGCCATCCTCGGTGGTGGTCGAAGCGAAGCACTCGGTGCTCTTATTGGCCATAAGTTTCACCTCGCCGGCAAAACCCTCAATGGTACCCTTAACCACATACTCCTTGCCACAACCCACCAAAGCGAGGGCCGCAGCAGCAATCATCATAAATCTCTTCATAGTATTAAATAGTTTTTAGGTTTTCTTCTTATTCTCTCTTACACCTACTCTGCAAAGAACTTGGCAAGCTCCTCTTCGAGGGCCTCGCCACGCAGATTCTTGGCAATAATCTTACCTGTCGAGCTATCGATAAGGAAGTTGGAGGGGATGGAGCTAACACCATACTTCTCGGCAGCCTTAGCCTCCGAGTCGGGCAGGGACAGCACATTAACCCACATAAAGTTATTGCTCAGAACAGCACTCATCCAGCTATCCTTATCGCTATCGAGGCTCACGCCATAGATCTCAAAACCCTTCTCGTGGTAGTCGCCATAGGCCTTCATCAGGTGGGGCACCTCCCTCATACAGGGACCACACCACGAAGCCCAGAAGTCCAAAAGCACAACCTTATTGGCCTTAACCACCTTGCTGAGTGCCACCTGCTGATCCTCTGCATTGGGAAGCTTGATATCTATGTATTTCTGACCAACCTCGGTCTTGAGTTGAGCCTTGGCGCTCTCTTTGAGGGCTACAATGCTCTCTTCCTTCTGAATCTCGGCGGGAAGAGATGCGATTGCGTCGAGAATCTCCTGTGCGGAGAGTTGGGGGTACTTCACACTACTCAGCAAGTAGGCACCCCAAAGGTTGTCCTTATTCTCATTGTAACTAGCTTCCGCCAGATTCATCACACCCTCCCAAACAGCCTGCTGCTGGTCAGCAGTAGCCTCGCCTGTGAGTATAGGGGCCAAAATCTCGGTCTGCTTGCGGGTGAACTCCCTGAACGCCTCATTCGAAACGCTACCGCTCACCGAAAGTTTCTCGGCCTCCTCCATAGAGCCCTCAATCTTCAAGGGCGAAGCGTCCACAAAGACGGGAATGAGTTGCTTGCCGTGAATCTTCAGCACAGCAATAACGGGGTTTTTACTCTCCACCTCAAGGGTGAAGTTGCCATCCTCGCTCTTAACCTCGGCAAAGGTCTTCTGGTCGTTAATATCCACCAGAGCAATCTTACCCAGAGCGCCCTCAATGCTACCCTCGATGACATAGGTCTTTGGGGGGTTGCAAGCCGACATCATAAGTGCGGCCGCAGCAACAAATATTACTCTTTTCATATCCGTAGGGGTTAAATTAATACTCCACCAATCACTACTCCTCAACCTCATCGAGTTCGATGGGGGCAGCCTCAGCGGCCATCTGCTGCTCGATGTAGCCCTTCATCTCCTGAATCTGGGGCAGATTCTGACCCTCTTTGCCGAGCGACTCAATGTAGCCCAAGAACTCCTCGGGAGTCTCGGCGGGGACATTTTCTGTCACAACCATAAAGGCGCCAAAGAGGTTGTCCTTATTCTTCTCAAAGTTCTCCTTGAGGAACTTGCTGAAGTTCTCATCAACCTCGGGGTCGAAATCCTCGGGCAGAGAGGCGGAGAACTCCTGCGAAGCGGCGTTGAACTCATTCAGAGCGTCATGTGCGGGGGTACCCGAGATAATCAGGCTACCGTAGATGTTACCCTCAACCTTAATCTTCTCGCCATCGAGGAAGATGGGAGCAATGGGGCTATTGTTGATTGCAAACATCGCAAACTGCGCGCCATTGCCATCATTCTCAACCTCAAGCTTAAAGCTGCCATCGGTGACAGTTGCCAAGTCGAGAATCATCTCGAAGTTGGCGTCCATTACGGCCACCTGACCAGTCAGGCCCTCGATGGTACCCTCAATAACATAGTTTTTCGTGGAGTTGCAACCAACAAACATCAGAGTGGCTGCAACAAAAGCAAAAATCTTTTTCATTCTGTTTCTGTTTTTGGTTTATTTAGTTTTCTTTTCCTTCACAACTCTATCGGGATTTCCCGACACAAAGGCCTCCCACGAGCTACTTCGGCTCCTTCCTCGCTTCTGCGCCACCGTCAGATGGGGCACCAGAGCACTACTCTCGAAGTAGTGACACAGAGCCACCGCCAGGCCATCCGTTGCATCGAGTCGCTTGGGGTTATACTCCACCCCGAGCATACTCTTGAGCATTGAGGCCACCTGCTCCTTGGCCGCGCCACCATTACCCGTAATGGCCTGCTTCACCCTCCTCGGGGCATACTCAAAGACCTTATGGCCCCTGCACAGCGCCGCAGCCATTGCCACACCCTGCGCCCTGCCAAGTTTGAGCATACTCTGCACATTCTCGCCAAAGAAGGGCGACTCAAGAGCGACCTCATCGGGACGATACTCATCCACAAGCGACAACACTCTATCGAAGATATACTTAAGTTTATCGTAGGGGTCCTTCATCTTGGTCATATCAATATCGCCGATGACCACGGCACGCAGTTTGTTCTTGGCCAGCACCTCCAGCACCCCGTATCCCATACGGTTTGTACCCGGGTCAATGCCCATAATAATTCGGTGCTCGCCACTCATTCTGCGCTATTTTTTGAGCTCCTCAATCTCCTTTTTGAGCTCCCTTACGGTGCGCTGCAACTCGGGAAGATTGCGATATACAGCATTCACTCTGCGGAACTTGGCTGCGTCAATAGCATAGAAGCCCATAGCCTGCGAGCCCGCCTCCAAAGAAGAGGTCACACCCGAGCGAGAGCCAACAACAGTTCCATCGCCCACGGTAATGTGTCCCACAATACCAGCCTGACCGCCAATCATACAGCGGCTACCAACCTTGGCCGAGCCTGCAATGGCCGACTGACCCGCCATAACGGTATGGGAGCCAACAACCACATTGTGGCCAATCTGTACAAGGTTATCAATCTTGGTACCCTTCGAGATGACCGTTGCACCCATAGTTGCGCGGTCGATGGTGGTATTTGCACCAATCTCCACATCATCCTCCAGAACAACAATGCCAATCTGGGGAATCTTGTCATACTCACCCTGTGCATTGGGGGCAAAGCCAAAGCCGTCGGAACCAATCACAGCGCCCGAGTGGAGAATACACCTTTGGCCAATCTTGCAACCCTCATACACCTTCACACCCGAATAGAGAGTGCTACCCGCACCCACCTTGGCGCCATCGCCTATATAGACGTGGGGATAGAGTTTCACACCATCGCCAACCTCGGCGCCCTCGTCAATGACAACATAGGCACCGATATAGCAACCCTCGCCCACCTTGGCACTCTCGGCCACAACAGCAGCGGGATGCACACCCTTCTTCTGGGGTTTATAGGCGGCGTACATCTCCAGCAGTTTGGCAAATGAGCCATAGGCGTCATCCACCTTGATAAGCGTTGCCTTCACTGCCTCCTTGGGCTCCCACGAGCGATTGACAATCACAATCGAAGAGTCGGTCGTATAGACATAGTGTTCATATTTGGGATTCGCCATAAACGACAGTGCGCCTGCGTGTCCCTCCTCAATTTTTGCAAATGTGCTAACGGTAACATCCTTGTTACCAACAATCTCGCCGCCCAAACCTGCGGCAATCATTTCAGCCGAAAATTGCATTTTTATTCTATTTAGTTGTGATTCTAAATCAAGTTGTTATCTAACATTTGCGCACTCCATATCACCTGCGCACGGTTGCTTACAAATATTTCTTAATATCAACACCCTTGGGCATAAACTGGGCCACATCGCCATCGAAACTCAAAATTTCCCTAATCACACTGCTCGACACAGCAACATAGTCCGAAGGTGTGAAGAGCAAAACGGTGGTAATCTCGGGATAGAGCCTCTGGTTTATCTGCATCATATTCCTCTCATAGTCGAAATCCACAGTATTACGCATACCGCGCAGCATAAACTTCAGCTCCCTATCCCTACAATACTCACCCGTGAGGCCGTGGTAGCTCACAACCTCCACTCTGGGGTCGTCCTTATAGAGGTCGGCAATGAGCCTCTTGCGATTCTCAATTGTCAGAAGGCCTCTCTTGTCCTGATTCTCACCAATGGCAATAATGAGCCTATCGAAAATCTTGAGTCCCTCGGCCACAAGAGCCTCGTGTCCGGAGGTGAAGGGGTCAAACGACCCCGGAAATATTGCAGTCTTCATTTTTGTAATTCAAAATTTCTTTGCCACATAGCCCTTCGAACGAACTACGGAGAAATCACCCCCGAAGCACAGCCGTTAGACCAATTTCTCAAAGAGCTGACGCATACCAACCTTCTCGGCCACAATAGCCTCCAACTCCTCGATACGCACGCGATACTGTTTCATAGTATCCCTCTCGCGGATAGTCACGGTGCCATCCTCCTTGGTCTGGTGGTCAACGGTCACACAGAAGGGGGTACCGATAGCGTCCTGACGGCGGTAGCGTTTGCCAATCGAGTCCTTCTCGTCGTACTGAACATTGTGGCTGAATTTGAGCTTATGAACAAGGTCCATAGCAATCTCCTGCAAGCCATCCTTCTTCACCAGGGGCAACACCGCCACCTTCACGGGGGCAATGGGTGCGGGAATCGAAAGCACTACGCGGCTCTCGCCATTTTCCAACTGCTCCTCCTTATAGGAAGCCGAAAGTACCTGAAGAACCATACGGTCAACACCGATAGAGGTCTCAACAACATAGGGAACATAGCTCTCGCCTGTCTCGGGATCGAAGTACTGAATCTTCTTGCCGGAGAACTGCTGGTGGCGGCCCAGGTCGAAGACCGGACGCGAGTGGATACCCTCCACCTCTTTGAAACCGAAGGGGAAGTTGAACTCCACATCGGTAGCAGCATTGGCATAGTGTGCAAGTTTCTCGTGGTCGTGGAAACGGTAGTTCTCGTCGCCAAAGCCAAGTGCGCGGTGCCAGCTCATACGAGTCTCTTTCCACCTCTTCCACCACTCCATCTCCTCACCGGGACGAACGAAGAACTGCATCTCCATCTGCTCGAACTCCCTCATACGGAAAATGAACTGACGGGCAACAATCTCGTTACGGAAGGCCTTACCAATCTGTGCAATACCGAAGGGAATCTTCATACGGCCTGTCTTCTGCACATTGAGGAAGTTCACAAAGATACCCTGTGCGGTCTCAGGACGGAGATATACGGTGTTGGCACCCTCTGCCACCGAACCCATCTGGGTGGAGAACATAAGGTTGAACTGGCGCACCTCGGTCCAGTTCCTGGAGCCCGAAATGGGGCATACAATCTCACAGTCGAGGATAATCTGGCGCACCTCTGCCAAATCGTTTGCATTGAGTGCGTCGGCCATACGCCTATTAACCTCATCCCTGCGAGCCTTAATCTCCAGCACGCGGCCGTTGGTCTGGCAGAACATCTCCTTGTCGAAGCTCTCACCGAAGCGCTTTGCAGCCTTGGCGCACTCCTTCTCAATCTTCTCATCCTGCTTGGCAATCCAATCCTCAATCAGCACATCGGCACGATAGCGCTTCTTGGAGTCCTTGTTATCAATGAGGGGATCGTTGAAGGCGCCCACGTGGCCACTTGCCTCCCACACCTTGGGGTGCATAAAGATAGCGGCATCGATACCCACGATATTGTCGTGGAGTTTGGTCATCGAATCCCACCAATAGGTCTTGATATTATTCTTGAGCTCCACGCCGAGCTGACCGTAGTCATAAACAGCGCTCAGGCCGTCATAAATCTCGCTCGAGGGAAAGATGAAACCATACTCTTTGCAGTGTGCAATCAGTTTTTTGAAAAGTTCTTCCTGTGTCATTGTTTTGTCTTTTTTGCTATATTATTTTTTGAATCTATATATTCACAACTATTCAATCTACAAAAATAGTCAAAAAAGTTGAAAGTTGAAAGTTGAGAGTTGAAAGTTATTAGGGATTTTAGGGAAATTAGAGAAGTTAGGGAATCTAAAGACTCCCCACAACCCTAAACTCCCTAGACTCCCTAGACTCCCTAATCTCCTTAATCTCCCTAAAGTCTGAAGCCCTTAACAACCCAAGACCTAAACAGTGCGCTTTGTGGAGGGAATTTTTTGCAAAATAAGAAAGCGGCACCGCAGTTTGCCTATCGCAAATGAGGATGCCGCTTTTTTTTGGTGAAAAATTCACCCTCAAGGCGTGCTATTTCACGCCGCCGCCGAGTGCGTAGTAGAGGTTTATCATTCCCTGAATCTCCGAAAAACGGTCGGTCGATTCGGCAAGCTCGGCCCTCAGCAGATTCTGTTGGGCGGTGAGCACCTCGAGGTAGCTCGCCGAGCCATATTTCATCAGAAGTTGCGTATTCCACACTGCATCCTCCAGAGCCTCAATCTGCGCCAGATCAATCAGATACCTCTCCTTGGAAGCCTGAATCATCTTCAGCGCATTATTCACATCCGCACCCGCATTCAGCAGCGCCTGACGGTACTGTAAAAGGGCTGCCTCGTGTTGTGCGGTAGCCTGTTTCACGCGGGCCTTATTTACTCCGCGCGCAAAGATGGGCTGCACTACACCACCCACAATCTTGAAGATAAAGTCGCCCGGATCCGTAATAATCTCCCCCGCAGCATTAATCCATCCCGTCGAGCCGGTGAGCGTTATGGATGGATAGAAAGCCGCCTTGGCCTCGCCCACAGCGTAGAACTTGGTGGCCAGATTGGCCTCGGCCTGAAGGATGTCGGGGCGCTGACTCACAAGCTCCATAGGCACACCAATAGACCACTCCTCGGGGAAGGTCTGGTCGGCAAGGATACCTCGTTTAATCTCAAAGGGAAGCACACCCATCAGGGATGCCAGCGCCTCCTCCTGCTCGACAATCTGCTGCTCGAGGGTGTGGATGGAGCTATCAACGCCCAACTTGCTCGCCCTGGCCTGCTGAACGGCCGCCTCGGTAGCCTTACCTGCACTCTTTAGAGCCGAGAGTGTTCTAATGTTCTCCTCCCAAGTATCGCGCGTATCCTGGCTCGTCTTGAGCTGCTCATCGAGCATCAAAAGGGTATAATAACTATTGGCAATGGTGGCAATCAACTTGCTCTGCACAGCCTGTTCCACAAGTTTACTATGCTCCAAAGCAACCTGCGCCTTACGCTCTGCATTGCGCTTACTACCAAACAGATCCAAATCCCACGAGGCAGTTGGCACAAGGCTATAACCCAGCGCCCCCTTCTCGCCACCGCCGACATTCATCGTGGCCTGCAGGGAGGCATTAACCGAGGGCAAAAAGGCATACCTTGCGGCCTCCAGACTCGCCTCCGCCTGAACAATATTCAGGCGAGCAATGCGCATATCGATATTGTACTCCAGACCGCGCTCAATGTACTTCTGTAGCAGCGTATCGGTAAAAAACTCACGCCACGAGATGCTTGCCAGACGCACATTGGTCGTATCGGCATCGTAGAGCACATCGAGGTTGCTCACATTGGGACGCTCAAACGAGGAGTAGAGTCCGCAACCGCCCACTCCCATCATCAGGACAAAAATGGCTATATATTTTCTCATACTTTTCATCGCTTTCTACTCAATCTCTTCCAACATCTCTCTTTTGTTTTTATTGGGGCTCAGTCTCTCCTCAATGAATTGGAACACCACGAAGAGTGCGGGAGTGACGAACAAGAGCGCAATGGTACCGATAAGCATACCGCCCACAGTACCCACACCAATCGAAATGTTACCATTGGCACCCACACCCGTAGCGAACATCATCGGGAGCATACCGAAAATCATCGTCAGCGAGGTCATCAAAATTGCCCTCAAACGAGCCTTGGCTGCCGACAATGCAGCACTCACAATGGAGGCTCCTGCCCTACGACGCTCCGAAGCATACTCCGTAAGCAGAATTGCCGTCTTGGCCAACAGACCGATAAGCATCAGCAGACCAATCTGGAGGTAGATGTTATTCTCCAAACCGAACATATTGGCAAACAGGAAGCTACCCGCAAGACCAAAAGGCACAGAGAGGATAATCACAATGGGAATCAGCAGACTCTCATACATTGCACACAAAATCAGGTAGATGAAGACCACGCAGATAACAAAGATTATCGCCGTGGAGCTACCCGTAGCTGCCTCCTCCCTCGACATACCGCCAAACTCATAGCCGTAGCCCGCAGGCAGGCGCTCCGCCATAACCTCCCTAACAGCCTCAATAGCCTCACCCGACGAGTAGCCATTGGCAGCCTGACCATTGACCGAGATTGCCGAGAAGAGGTTAAAACGCGAGATGGACTGGGGGCCATAGATTCTGGTCAGCGTCACATACTGCGACACGGGGGACATCTCGCCCTTGGAGTTGCGAACGAACATATTGCTCAAAGCGTCCGTATCGAGCCTGCTTTCGGGATTCGCCTGAACCATAACACGATAGAGCTTCGAGAAGCGGTTCATATTGGAGGCATAGCTACCACCCACATAACCCGAGAGCACACTCAACACACCCGAAGGTGACACGCCGTTGCGCTTACACTTGGCTGCATCCACCTCCACCAGATATTGGGGATATTTCGTATCAAACGAGGTCGAAGCCCTACCAATCTCGGGGCGCTCATTGAGTCCCGCGATAACATCATCGGTAACACGCTTCAGATCCTCAATAGTGCCACCCTTCTGGTCCTGAACATAGATTTCAAAACCACCGCTGGCACCATAGCCCGGAATCATACCACGAGTGAAGACAAGAATTTTCGCCGAGGCAATATCCGAAGTGAGGTCGTAGATGCGCTCAATAACCGAGTCGATATCATCGCCCTCATTCTCGCGCAGCTCCCAATCGCGCAGTTTCACCGTGAACATACCACACGAGGAGCCCGCACCCGACATCATACCATAACCGGTCGTGTAAGAGTAGGTTTCCACCTGCGGAATCACGCTCAATCGCTGGGCAATCTGCTCCATAACCGCAACCGTCTCACCGAGGTTGGTGCCCGGAGGTGTCTGCACATCGATATTGATGGAGCCCATATCCTCCTTAGGCACAAGGCCCGTCTTGGTGTTCTCCAGCATATAGAAGAGGCCACCGGCTGCAACAACCACCAGAAGAGCCGTAATCCAACGCCTCTTGAGCATAAATTTCACACCCTTCTTATAGTGTCTTACCAAACCCCTGAATCCTGCATCGAAAGCGATATGGAAGCGAGCCGAGAAGGAGAGTTTTCCGTTCTCATCGGGGGTGTGGGGACGCATAAGAATCACACAGAGTGCGGGACTCAGGGTGATGGAGTTCAGGAGCGAGATACCCACAGCCACCGCCATCGTAAGACCAAACTGGGTGTAGAATGTACCCGTCGTTCCGCCCATAAAGCACACAGGGATAAACACCGCCATAAAGACAAAGGTTGTAACCACCAGAGCCTTCGAAATGCCCTGCATTGCATCGACGGTTGCCTTGTAGGGCGAGGTATAGCCCGCATCGAACTTGGCCTGCACCGCCTCCACAACCACAATGGCGTTATCCACCACCGTACCAATCACAAGCACCAGCGCAAAGAGCGTAATCATATTAAGGCTGAAGCCCGCAACCATCAAGAAGGCGAAAGTACCGATGAGCGACACAATAATCGCAATCGAGGGGATGAGGGTGGAACGGAAGCTCTGCAAGAAGAGATAGACAACCAACACCACGAGGATAATCGCCAAAATGAGAGTCTCCACAACGCTCGCAATCGAGGCATCAAGGAAGTCCTTTGTACTCATAAGGTCCACAATCTCCACACCCTTGGGCAGCGACTTGCGGATATCCTCCACCTCCTTATCAATGGCCTCGATAATCTCGTTTGCGTTCGAGCCCGAGGTCTGCGAAATCATCAGCGTCGTACCAGGGTGACCATTCACCTTACCGATGTAGTCGTAGCTCATAGAGCCGAGCTCAATCTGCGCAACATCCTTCAGGCGCAACACCGTACCATCGCTCTCGGCACGAATGACCATATTGGCATAGTCCTCCTCCTTATCATAGCGGCCACGATACTTGAGCGTATAGCGGAAGGTGTTTCGTGAGTCGGCACCGAGCGTACCGGCAGGGGCCTCAAGGTTCTGCTCGGCAAGCACCGCCGAAATATCCGAAGGCATAAGCGAATATTTGGCCATCTTGGCCGGGTCGAGCCATATACGCAACGAGTAGTCGGCACCCCTCACATCGACCTCACCCACACCTGCAATACGCGACAGACGAGGCTCGATATTAATCTTGAGGTAGTTGCTCAGGAACCTCTCGTCAAACGAATCGTCGGGGCTATAGATTGCCAGCGTTTTAATGCGGCTAGTCTGGCGCTTACGCACACTCACACCACTACGCGTAACCTCGGCAGGCAACAGACCCTGCGCCGAGGCGATTCGGTTCTGGACATTCACCATTGCCATATTGGCATCGGTACCCTGACGGAAATATATCTGCACATTGGCCGAGCCGCTATTGGATGCGGTGGAGGTCATATACATCATATTCTCCACACCATTGATTGCCTCCTCCAGAGGTACAACCACACTTCGCTGCACCGTCTCGGCATTGGCACCGGCATAGTTGGCCGACACACTCACCGTGGGAGGTGCAATCTCGGGAAACTGCTCAACGGGGAGTTGCACAAGGCTGATAAGGCCCACAAGCACAATCACCACCGAGATTACTCCCGCAAAAATAGGTCTATCGATAAAAGTCTTAATATTCATACTCTCACTCCCCTACTCTTGTGTTTCACTCATCTGGGCGGCCTGCTCTACGGGCTCACTCTTAATTACCTCGCCCTCGCGCACAAGACCTGCGCCCTCGGCAATAATCACATCGCCCACCTCAAGACCGCTCTCCACGATGTACTCCACACCATTATTGCGGGGCAGCACCTGGATAGCAGCCGAGCAAGCCTTGCCGTCGATAACCTTATAAACAAAAATCTTCTCCTGCAGCTCATAGGTGGCCGACTGGGGAATAACAATACTGTTCTTCCTCACCTGTGGGATAACCACCTGACCACTACCTCCGTCGCGCAACATACGGCCACGATTGGGGAA
>JAZQZA010000050.1:0-19885 GCA_045633765.1 Tidjanibacter sp.
TTCGGCAGCCTATGCTGCACGACACATCGCCAAGAATATGGTGGCCGCAGGTGTGGCCGAGAGGATGTTGGTGCAGGTGAGCTACGCTATCGGTGTGGCCAAGCCCATCAATATCTTTGTGGACACCTTTGGCACCTCGAAGGTGGAGGTGACCGATGGAAGGATTGCCGAGATTATCGACGAAAACTTCGATCTGCGCCCCGCAGCTATCGTGCGCCGCTTCGGTCTTACCAACCCCATCTTTGAGCCTACAGCCTCCTATGGCCACTTTGGTCGCAGGCCCTACACCGAGGAGATGGAGCTCACAAGAGGCGGCAAGACCACTCGTGAGGTTGTGAAGTTCTTCGGTTGGGAGGAGCTCGACGAGGTGGAGAGGCTCAAGGAGATTTTCAAGTTGGCTTAAGCTATAACCTCCGAAGCAAAACAGTCGGTAGAATTACGACATTAGGTTACACGAAAAATTTTTGGTTCCGCGTTTTATAAAAAGCGGAGAAAGGTATGGAAAAATTTATCATATCGAACGGTTGCGCACTGCGCATCGCCGACTCGCGTAAGGGCGAGAAGACCATCCTTCTGTTGCACGGCTATCTTGAGAGCCTCGATGTGTGGGAAGACTTCGCAAAGCTCCTCTCGAAGGAGTACCGCGTGGTGGCTATGGACCTGCCCGGCCACGGCATTTCGCAGGTTATGGGCCCCATCCACACTATGGAGTTTCTGGCCGATACGGTGGTGGGTGTTTTGGACGAGTTGGAGATTGAGAAGGCTACCGTTGTGGGCCACTCGATGGGCGGATATGTGGCACTCGAGGTGCTGCGTCGCCATCCCGAGCGTATGGAGAGCATTGTGCTCCTGAGTTCCACACCCAACCCCGACAGCCCCGAGAAACTCGCCGACCGCGATAGGGAGATTGCTCTGGTTGAGGGCGGACACAAAGACCTGCTCGCCTCGACGGCTGCCAAAAATGGCTTTGCCACCGAGAATCTCAAGCGTATGCAGGATGAGATTATCTTCCTCGAGGAGCAGGTGCTCGTCACCGAGGCAGAGGGCGTTGTGGCCCTGCTGAGGGGTATGAAGGAGAGGAAGGATAGCAACGAACTGCTCCAAAAGGCGACGCTGCCCCAGCTCTTCATCCTCGGAAAGAAGGATGGATACATCCCCCTGGAGAGGGCCGAGGCTATGGTTGCAGCCCACCCCCAGGCAAAGGTCGCTTGGCTCGAAAATTCGGGCCACCTCGGCTACTTCGAGGAGCCCGAGGCGTGTGCGGCTGCCATCAGGGAGTTTATGGGTGCCGAAGCAGGAGAGTAGGTAGTATTCCTACATATGGTTATAGAGATACAAGGTATCTCCTAAAAATTTTTTGCGGAGCTTTTTTATAAAAAAGCGACAAATATGTAAAAACAAAAAGCTGCAAAAAGGTATGAAGGTATATAAATTTGGCGGAGCCTCGGTGAAGGAGGCTGCAGGTGTGAGGAATCTTGCGGAGATTGCACGCAACACCGAGGGTCGATTGTTTATTGTGGTGTCGGCTATGGGTAAGACCACCAACGCCCTTGAGAGGGTTATGGAGAACTTCTGGGAGGGCCGCACAGGTGAGGCCGTGGTGGCTATGCAGCAGATTGTGGACTACCACGCACAGATTCTTGCCGACCTCTGGGGTGAGCCCCATCTGCCCGCAAGGGTGCGCGGATTCTACGAGGAGCTGGAGGAGATTATCACCCTCTCCAACCCCAAGAGCCGCAGCTATGAGGAGTGGTACGACAGGATTGTGAGCTTCGGCGAGCTTATCTCCACAGCGATTGTGAGCGACTACTTGTGCTTTGCGGGTGTGGGTAGCTGCTGGCTCGATATGAGGCGCATCTTTTTGACCAGCAACCGCTTCCGCGACGCCAATATCGACATCGAGGCCTCCACGCCCCGACTCCAGAGGGCCGTTGAACTCGCACAGGAGAGGGTTGTTGTGGGTCAGGGCTTCATCGGTGCCACCGAGCAGGGTGCAACCACCACCATCGGTCGTGAGGGCTCCGACTACTCGGCAGCCGTTGCGGGCTACATCCTCGGTGTGGAGAGTGTGTCGATTTGGAAGGATGTGGAGGGTATCCTCAATGGCGACCCCAAGCAGTTTGAGAATGTGAGCTACATCCCCGAGCTCACCTATCTCGACGCTATTGAGCTGGCCTACAGCGGTGCGCAGATTATCCATCCCAAGACCATCAAGCCACTTCAGAATAAGAGTATCCCTCTGTATGTCAAGTGCTTCGTGAATCCCTCGCTGCCCGGCAGTGTCATCAAGGCGGAGATTTCAAAGCCCATCGATAAACCCATCCTCATCCTGAAGAAAAACCAGATTCTGCTCTCCATCAAGCCCGAGGACTACTCCTTCATCCTTGAGGAGCGTATGGCCGAGATTTTCAGGATTCTGGAGAGCCACCGTGCAAAGGTACACCTGGTGCAGAACTCGGCAATCAGTATGGCCCTCTGCATCGATTCGACCCGCTACCTTGATGAGATTGTCGAGAGCTTCCACAAGGCCGGCTTCTCGGTGAAGTACAATAGCGATATGGAGCTGCTGACCATCCGAGGCTACCAGAAGGAGCACCTGGCGCAGTATGCCGAGGCGGAGGGTGTCTATATGACCCAGCGCTCGCGCAAAGTGCTCAGGATTATCCGTAAAACCAATGTAGAGTAGCAGAGTTATGGCTGTTTTGATTTATCGTTCGCTCCCCTCGACCAACTCGGAGGTTAAGAAGCCCGGCTATCGCCACGGCGACGCTGTGATTGCCAAGGAGCAGACCGCAGGCCGCGGACAGCGTGGTAATAAGTGGAGTAGCAATCCGGGTGAGAACCTCACCTTCTCGCTTGTGTGGGAGCCTACATTCCTTGAGGCCAAGCGTCAGTTCCTCCTCTCGGAGGCTGTGGCTCTGGCCCTGACGGACACCCTCGCAAAGTATGGCATCGAGGCCAAGATTAAGTGGACAAACGATATATATGTGGGGCGCAAGAAGATTTGTGGCATCCTCATCGAGCACGACCTCGGCGTGGAGGGCAAACTTGCGCGCACGATTGTGGGCATTGGGCTGAATGTCAATCAGAAGAGCTTTGAGGAGTGGGTGCCCAATCCAACCTCAATGACCATCCTCAAGGGGGAGAACTACGATGTGGGCGCGGTGTTCCAGGAGCTCTACGATGCACTTGAGGTGCGCTATGGACAGCTCGAAAATAACCCCGAGGTTATCGAGCGCGACTACGATGCACTGCTGTTCCGCAAGGGCGAGCTGGCGACCTATGCGCTCCCCAATGGCAAGCGATTCGAGGGTGTCATCCAGGGTGTGAAGCCTTCGGGCGAACTGCTTGTGGAGAGTCAGGGGATGGTTGTTCCCTATCTATTCAAGGAGATCGAGTTCATTATTTAGCGAGTGTGCCTTGTGGGTGATTTCTGCACCGAGCTTCGGCTCGCAAGTTCCTCATTTACCTCTCGTAAACTGCGGACTTGCTCCCTTGCTCGGCACAAAAATCCCTCCACAAAACCCACTCGCAGAAGTTGAGAGTTGAAAGTTGAGAGTTGAAAGTTGGGACAGCGATACGCAGTATCGCCCAAAAGTTTTTGGGGCGCCTTTTTACAAAAAGGCGTGAGAAAAAGCGACAAATAAAGGTGCCTTTTTACAAAAAGGCGTGAAAAGAAGAAAAAAATGAAAAAAAATTAAGGGGGCGTGCAACGAAAAGCCCCCTTTGTGCATCTATATAGACAGAGAGAGAGGCAATATGACCATCGAGAGCATCATACAGGGTTGCCGGCAAGGCGATAGTGAGGCTCGCAGAGAACTGTATCAGGCATACGCTACCGAGATGTTTTCGCTCGTGAGGCGCTATGTGAAGGTTCGTGCTGCGGCCGAGGATGTGTTCCACGATGGCTGGGTTGTTGTCTTCACAAAGATTGGCGACTTCAGGGCCACGGGCTCCTTTGAGGGGTGGATGAGGAGGATATTTGTCACCACCGCACTCAACCATCTACGCAAGGAGTCACGAATGGATGAGGTCGATGAGGATGTGGGCTCCCTGCCCCCAAGCGCCACAGGAGGGGCGCCGCCCGAGGCTGTGGGACAGATGGGGGATAAGGAGCTGATGGGGCTCATAGAACGGCTCCCCGAAGGATATAAAACGGTGCTTCTCCTCTACGCAGTCGAAGGCTACTCCCACGCCGAGATTGCCGAAATGCTCTCCATAACCGAGATGACCAGCCGCAGCCAACTGCTACGAGCCAAGCGGCGACTCGAAGAGATGATAAGGGAGTCCAATGGTGGGGATCTCGGAGAGCGATAGGGACGAAACAGGGATAGACAACAAGGTTGAAAGAAGATTATATATGAACAATATAGACCATAAAGATAAGTTTTTGGACACTCTTGGCGATAAGCTCGGCCGCTTTCGCGAGGAGCCTCCCGCAGGGATGTTTGAGCGCATTGAGCAGACCCTTCTGGCGGGTGGCATCGTGGAAGACGAGAGCGAGAAGCCCAAGGCGGTAGTGGTGCCTCTCTGGCGTCGCCCGCTCTTTAGGGGTGTGGCTGTGGCGCTGGCGGCTGCTTGTGTGGCGCTGGCTCTGGTTGTGACCACAGGTCGCCAGAGTGTGGAGTCGTTGGGTGGCGTAGAGATGGTTGCCGATAATGCTGCCCCTGCCGAGAGCAACAAGGAGGCTGCCCAAGAGGAGGAGGTAATCCCCGAGGTGGCTTCGGCGCAGGGAGCAGAGGAGGAGGCCTCCGCAGTGGTGGTTCCCACAGCGCGCGAGAGATTGGCGCAGCGATTCACCCTCGCCGAGAAGAGCTCGGCCAACGAACTTGCACAAAATACCCCCACGACCATAACCACCACCGAGGAGCAGCCACAGCAAGGTGTGGCCACCGAGAGCCTCGGCGAGAAGAGTGGTGACCGGATGGCGAAGGAGGCCTTCGAGCAGGGTGAGGTGAGTGGCAACGATGGCTCGGCAGTTAGGCAGGGCGGCAGTGGCGCGGCCTCGTCGGCGGCAACCCTTATGGCCGCTCGCAACAACAACTCCTCGTCGCGCCGCAGCAGCAAGGAGCTGGAGGAGTATTGGCGCAATGTACTCGGCCAGGAGAGTGGCAAGAAAGGAACCTCTCGCCCCGTGGAGCTGGCTCTCTACTCTGCAAATCTGGGTGTCAATCGTGGTGATGTGACACAGAGTAATATATCCCATTCGCAACTCCTCGTTGAGGAGCATTCGCAACTCGGCGGTGGCGCACTGCTGGGCCCAATGATGTCGCAGGAGAAGAGGGAGGCAACGCTGAAACACTGGATGCCCACAACGCTGGGCGTGACCCTCAGTTTGCCCGTGAACGATTGGCTCTCGGTGGAGAGCGGATTGCTCTACACCTCGCTCATCTCCAAGGGCGAAACCTCGGGCGCAATGAGCACCTACAAGCGTGTGCGCGAGATGGAGTATGTGGGCATACCTCTTGCCGTAAGGCTCGATGTTGTGGATATCGGCCCTCTGACCATCTATGGCCGTCTGGGTGTTACAGGTGAGCTCTCCGTTGGGGCCGAGGACAGGCTCTATATCGACGGGGCGCTCAGTCAGAAGAACTCGCTCGTGGGCTTCGATAGGTTCACCTGCTCGTTCGATGGTGCCGCAGGTGTGAACTACTCGCTCTGGGATAGGGTGGGCATCTATGGCGAGATAGGCTGCTCCTATCATAGAGCCCCCGAGAACTACCCCGAGAACTACCGAACAGTCCACCCCCTGAGCCTCGCAAGCCGTGTGGGTGTGAGATTTTCGTTCGACTAATGATGAGCCCCCGACAAAAACAACACCACAGCTAAAAGAGATTATTTGAGAAAGAGAGATTGGAATAGAAAAAAGGAATACCAGATATGAGAAAATTAGTAAAAGCCCTTATGCTCCTTGCCACTGCCTGTGGCATTGTGGCCTGTAGTGAAGCCGACTTCGGCCCTATCGGGGATGTGAATATGGGCGCAGGTGAGCCCAATGGCGAGTTCGTCACCTCCTTTGGTACTCTCGTTATGGAGCAGGGAAAGATTGTAACCGACGACGGGCTCGAACTCTTTGTCGATATGCTCGACCCCACCATCGGATGGAACGAGCTGGAGAGTATGGCCCAGAGGTGCAGCAGGGCACTCTTTAACTACACGATACTCGACACTCAGGGGTTGAATAGCTACTCCGTGAGGCTCAATCGTATCTATGAGATTGTCGTGAGCGACATTATCTTCTACAATAGCACTGCCGAGGTGCCACCCACCGCCTTGCTCTGTCATCCTGCAACCCCCTATCAGGCAACCATCAGCGGCGGCTATGTCAATATGCGCATTGGCTACCCCTCGAAACATTCCCCCGAGTGGGAGGAGCCGATGATTGAGCTCCACGCAGACCTTACGACCTCCACCGAGGATACGATGATGATGCAGATTGTCCACAAGGCAACGGAGGGTTTCGATAGCCCCGAGGCGAAGCTCTGGAGCCAATGGTTCTCCTTCCGCATCCCCGAAGAGTATCTTCAGCTGGTTGCCGAGGCCGACATTCTCGCCTTTCAGTGGTGTTGGTGGGCCGATGAGAATGACTACTCGAAGGGCTACAAGATGGATAATGTGAGCGCAATGTATGTCGATTCCTACGGCGATGGCGGCAGGGTGATGTGCGGCGAGCTCGAGATGGTACATTAGGCGGGCATAATCCCCCCCCTCTTCCGAAGGGGTAGGGAAAATAAAAAACCTCCTTCAGTCGAAGGAGGTTTTTTAGTTGGGCTGCACGGACTCGAACCATGAATAACAGGACCAGAATCTGTTGTGTTACCATTACACCACAGCCCAATAGCGAGTGCAAAAGTAGTGCTTTTTTCGTTATCTGCAAACTTCAAAGCAAGATTTTTCAAAAAAAATCACACTTTCACCCTCTCGCTTGTGCTTTTGTCGCCCTGCACTACTGTGCAGCAAGGGTGCTGATGGAGGCCGAGCGGTAGATTGTGGGGGTGGTCATCACGCCCAAGTCGTAGCCAACACCAATGCCTGTATAGGCAGTTGAGGGCTCAAGGCCACCGTAGATGCCCGCAAAGCCACCCTCGTAGATGTTCGACTCAATCTCCTCGGAGGTGAAGTTGGCAACAATGTAGGCAAACAGAGCCGCATCGTCCATACTCTCACACAACTCCGTGGGAAGCACCAAAACAAGGTAGGGGTCCATATTGCTCGCCTCGCCACCAATCTGAACATAGGTATCCGAGGGGTTGGAGAGCTCCACCCTGATCTCATTGTCGGAGCAACCGGGGGTGGGGGCAGGGGCCGAGGTTATCTCGCCGAGGGTTACGGCTCCCGGCACACAACTTTTGTTGAGAGCCGAGGCCATAATGTAGTATGTGGTTGCGGGGGTGCACTCGTAGTTCGAGCAGCGCTGGGTGCCCTTCTTGATTATCGAGGCGTAGAACTCCTCAATGCTCACTCCCTCCTTTGCGGCCGCCTCAACCCTCTGGCGCATAATGGGCTGATAGCACTCCTCGGCGCTGGAGCAACCAAGCTGTGCCTTGAAGGCCTCAATCTCCTCGGCGCTGAAGATGTCCCACACATAGGGGGTTCTCTTGTTCGCAGGGGTGATGACGATGTTGAGGCTATGGCGCCACTCGTTGGCGCTGATGGTGAAGTCCATATCGACGGTGGGCTCGGCCGTGGTGGTCACATAGTTGTAGCTGAAATCGCTGGTGTGGGTGCCCGAAGAGGTGATACCTACGGCAAAGGCCACATACTCCGTCTCGGGGCGAAGCTGGTTGAAGGCCTGCCACTTCTCGCCCTTATAGGTGAGGCTTGCGAGCATCTCCGAGAAGCTCAGCCAGGCGTTGTCGGCCATCTCACGCACCCTCTCCATCTCGCTCCGAAAGAGTGCATCGGCGCTCTCAAACTGCTCATACACACTGCGCTCCAGTGTGCCAATATAGAAACTCTTGTTGCTCTCCGAGGGGATAACCTGAAGGATGAAACTGTCGTAGGCGACATCCGAGAAGTTGAGCTCGAAGGTGAGTCCCTCGGCCCTCTTCTGGCTCACATTGAGGCTTACGCTCTCGGCATTCTTGTAGGAGATGGTGAGCGTTGTGGTGCGAGCCTCGGCTGCGGTGTTCTTGGTGGCCGAGAGTGTGAGGGTGCCCACAGTGGCGCTATCCACCGAGAGCCACGAAGCCTCCGATGTGGCGCCGATGTGCTCGCCCTCAATGGGGTTGTCGATGGTGTAGCCGATGCTCACGGCGTTGCCCGCAGCGTTGAGCTCAACGGCACTCTGCGAGAGGGTTACAACGGGGGCCTTCACCTCGGGAGTGGGTTCTTCGGGGGTGGGCTCATCCTTGGGGCCCTCTGGATCCTCGGGCTGTGTGCAGGCGGTCATTGCCACCACGGCGGCCATAAGGAGTGCAAACAATTTAAGTTTTTTCATAATAGTTTTTTTGTGGTTTAAGTTGTACGGTTGAGGTGCAAAGATACTTTTTTTGAAACGAAAAAAACGCCCTCTGCAGGCAGAGGGCGTTTTTGTGTGTGGGAACAACCACTATTAGTAGCCACCCATACCACCTGCGGGCATTGCGGGTGCGGGATTCTCCTCCTTCTTCTCGGCCAGGACACACTCGGTGGTGAGAAACATCGAAGCAATGCTTGCGGCATTCTCCAAGGCTACCCTTGCAACCTTTGTGGGGTCGATAATACCGGCCTCGAACATATCCTCATAGCGGTCGGCACGAGCATTGTAGCCGTAGGAGCCCTCGGACTCCCTCACCTTGTTGACCACTACCGAGCCCTCGCCACCAGCGTTGGCAACAATCTGCCTGAGGGGCTCCTCAATGGCCTTGCGCACAATGGCAATACCGGTGGTCTCGTCGTCGTTCTCGCCCTTGAGGCCCTCGATGGCCGCAGCTGCTCGGATGTAGGCCACACCACCGCCGGGGATGATACCCTCCTCAATGGCTGCACGAGTGGCTGCCAAAGCGTCGTCCACACGGTCCTTCTTCTCCTTCATCTCAACCTCCGTAGCGGCACCAACATAGAGTACGGCAACACCGCCTGCCAACTTGGCAAGTCGCTCCTGGAATTTCTCCCTGTCGTAGTCGCTGGTGGAGTTCTCCATCTGATTGCGAATCTGTGCTACGCGAGCAGCAATGGCCTCCTCGGAACCCGCACCATCAACAATGGTGGTGTTGTCCTTGGTGATGGTCACCTTGTCGGCCGAGCCGAGCATATCAATAGTGGCAGCGTCCATACGCAAGCCCTTATCCTCCGAAATTACCGTTCCGCCCGTCAGAATGGCGATGTCCTCCAAGAGCTCCTTGCGCCTGTCGCCAAAGCCGGGGGCCTTCACAGCAGCAACCTTCAACGAGCCACGCAGCTTGTTGACAACAAGTGCGCTCAGTGCCTCGCCATCGACACCCTCGGCTACGATGAGGAGCGAGCGACCGCTCTGAGCTACGGGCTCCAATACGCCCATAATCTCCTTCATAGTCGAAATCTTCTTGTCCGTAAGCAGCACGAAAGGCCTCTCAAGCACTGCCTCCATCTTCTCGGGGTTGGTTGCAAAGTAGGCCGAGATGTAGCCCCTGTCGAACTGCATTCCCTCGACAACCTCCACACGAGTGTCGGTGCCCTTGGCCTCCTCAACGGTGATTACACCCTCCTTCTTAACCTTGGCCACAGCCTCGGCAATGAGTGCGCCGATGGAGTGGTCGTTGTTGGCCGAGATGGAGGCTACCTGCTCAACCTTCTCCAGATTGTCGCCCACCACCTGGCTCTGGCTGCGGATGTTCTCAACAACGGCTGCCACAGCCTTGTCGATACCCCTCTTGAGGTCCATAGGGTTGGCACCGGCAGTCACATTCTTGATGCCGACACCGATGATGGCCTGTGCCAAAACGGTAGCAGTCGTGGTACCGTCACCCGCATCGTCGTTGGTTTTGCTGGCAACCTCTTTCACAATCTGTGCACCCATATTGGCGAAGGTGTCCTCAAGCTCAATCTCCTTGGCTACCGTAACGCCATCTTTGGTGATGTGGGGCGCACCAAACTTCTTGTCGATAATCACATTGCGACCTTTGGGGCCAAGTGTTACCTTTACCGCATTTGCAAGAGCATCAACACCCTCCTTGAGGAGTTCCCTTGCCTCTACATTATATTTAATCTCTTTTGCCATAGTTCTTTGGTTTGTTTGTATTTCAGTTCTCGGGCGGCTGTGCCTTGTGGGTGATTTCTTCGTTACGCTTTCGTTTTGTCTTCCTCATTTACCTTCAGTAAACTGCGGAGCCAAAACAAAACCAAGCCTTGAAATCCCCTCACAAAACCCACCCGTGTTCTGTGAGTTCTTTGGTTTGTTTTAGTTTTGTCGTTGCCTACCGACTCCAACACTCTATAGGTCTTATAGGTCTTATAGGCCCTATATGCCCTATAAATTTTTCAACTTTTAACTCTCAACAACGGCCATAATGTCCGACTGTTTCATAATGAGGTAGTCGGTGCCGTCGATGTGGAGCTCCGAGCCGGCGTACTTGCCATAGAGCACAGTGTCGCCCTCCTTAACCTCCATCTTCACCTCCGAAGTGCCGGGGCCTACGGCAATAACCTTGCCTGCAAGGGGTTTCCCTTTGGCTGTGTCGGGGATAAACAGACCGCCTGCGGTCTTCTCCTCTGCGGGGTTGGGCAGAATGAGTACTCTGTCCGAAAGGGGTTTTACATTCATAATTCGTGTCGTTTTTTATCTGTTTTTTATAATTTTTGAGCGTAGTTATTTCGTGCGCTTTCGGCAGTAGGGAGGTGCAACCTCTGTGCCAGACACCTTGTGGGTGACAATTTGTCAGTCTTTCTGCCCCTCCAGCACCTCGAAGGCCTTTTGCAGAGTCTCATCTATTGGCACAATTTGCGACGAGTAGCCCACATCCTCCAGTGAGGTGTTGCGGCCAATATATGCACGCAGCAGGGAGTTGAGCAGTCGGCGTGAGGTCTTGATTTCGCGCCAATTGGGCTTGAGTCCCACACTCTCGGCATAGGCCACAAAATCTTCCACAAGGCGTCTGTCGCCATCCAAAAAGGCGTTTAACTCCTCGATGCTCCCGATGGCGTTTATCTCGCGGCGGTGGCGGTCGGCGTAGTCGAGTGTGTAGCGGTAGAGGATGTTCAACCCCGTGGCGGCATAGTAATAGGGGGTCATCTCCAGAGTGTCGATGGGCACAAACTCGTCGGGCATAATGCCACCTCCGCCATAGACCGTCTTGCCACCCGGAGTGGTGAACTTCAGTGAGTCGGCAAAATGGATGGCGTCGGCCGAGAAGAATTGGCCGCTCTCGTAGCGGTCGATGATGTCGTGGTCGTAGTCGCCACGCCCCGTCGTGTAGGGCTTCTGTATGGAGCGCCCCGTGGGGGTCAGGTAGCGGGCAACGGTGAGCCTGATGGCCGAGCCGTCATAGAGAGGTATCTGGCTCTGCACCAATCCTTTGCCAAACGAGCGGCGTCCTACAATGGTACCCCTGTCGTTGTCCTGAAGTGCGCCCGCAAGAATCTCGCTCGAGGAGGCGCTATACTCGTCGATGAGCACCACCAGAGGTATCTCCTGAAGGGCTCCGTTGCCGGTGCTGTACTCGCTTTGGCGGTTGCCGTTGCGGTCCTCGGTGTGGACTATAATCTTGCCCTTGGGCAGAAATTCGTCGGTCATAAGGATTGCCTGGTCGAGGTAGCCGCCCGAGTTGCTCCTCAGGTCGAAGATGAGGCTCTTCATACCCTCCTTACGAAGTCGCTCGGTGGCCTCCAAGAACTCCGTATGGGTGGTGCGGGCGAAGTTTGTGAGGCGTATGTAGCCCACCTCGGGGCGAATCATAAAGGCTGCATCGATGCTCTTGAGGGGAATCTTGTCCCTCACAATGTCCATCTCCACGAGTCCCTCCACATTGCCCCTCTCAAGGCCTACGCGTACCTTCGTACCCCTCGGGCCGCGAAGGCGCTCGACAATCTTATCCTGATTTATCTTACGGCCCGCAATGGTGTCGCCCTCCACGGTGATAATCCTGTCGCCAGGCAGTACGCCCGCCTTATAGCTGGGGCCGCCCGCAACCGTATTGAGCACAACAACCGTGTCGGTGAGCATATTGAAGACGATGCCGATGCCGTCGAACTCCCCCTCCAAAGGCTCATTGATGGCCTGCATATCGCTCGCAGGGATGTAGAGCGAGTGGGGGTCGAGTTGCTCTATGAGCGAGAACATCAGTTCCTCCTCCAGCGAGTCCCTGTCGATGGGGGTGAGGTAGGCCTCCTCAATAAGGCGCAGTGTGTAGTCTATCTTGCTGCTCTGCGCCGAGGGGGCAGAGGTGGTGGCAATCGGAGAGTTGCTCAAAGCGCTCCCCTTATAGAAAGTATAGCCCATCCAGACTCCCAGCGCCAGCATTGTGGCCATAAGAGTAGGGAGCCAGAGAGAGTGTCTATTGTGTTTCATAGAGCTTCAAAAATGTATGTGTGGTCTATCTGTTGCAGTGCTATTTGTTTCGGAACTTATACGACAAGCCGAGCGTTGCCGAGTACTGATACTGCGCCTTGGGGCTCGCCGACTTGAGATAGTAGATAACTCCGTAGAGCTCCATCGAGAGGTACTTCGAGAAGTTGTAGCTCAGCCAGTTGTCCCACCTGCAAGTGGGGGGCGAGGTGAAGTTCGTAAAGGCATACAGCGTCGAGCGGTAGCGCATCTTGTCCGACAGGAACTTCTTGTCGAAAGAGATGTTCAACGAGGGACCTATGGAGCTGAAGACCTTGGTGCCCGCAGGTACGCCATTGAGTCCCTGCTCGTAGAGGCGGTCGTCGATCATCGTAATCATATTGCCCGAAATGGGGGAGAAGGTGAGCTTATAGGGGGCAGCCTCGGGTGCGTAGGTAAAACCGACCGAAATGTCGTAGAAACCCGGCGAGAGGATGGACGACACGAGGGTTTGGTCTGTGCGCGAGGCGAAGCCGTCGGAGAGCTGGGTACGGAAGTTGAAGGTGGCAGAGTAGGACCAACTGCCCTGAATGTCCCACGACATAACCTCCGAAATCTTCAGCTCATCGACATTTTTGAATGGTGTTTTGTCGATGTAGTTGAGGCCATAGCGGGCATTGACCGTAAGGTCGTGCGTGAAGCGCAGGTGTTTGTAGCGGTGGTGCAGGAAGAGTGTGGCAAGGCCCGAGAAGGTGTTGTCACCACCTGCTGTCCAGTTGTCGAAGCGCAGCGTGGAGGTGCGGAAGGTGGCCTCCGCCTCGAAGGTGTTGCGCTCCTTGCGTATGCGATTGCGCTCGGCAACCCACGCGGCGTGGTCGTAGTACTCGTTGGGAATCTCGCTCGAGATGGTCTTGCGTGTGAGGCTACCCGCAATGGTTGGGGTCTTGCCCTCACGGATGGGCTCGGCACGGCGGATGGTGAACTGTGCGGCAGCCTCGGGGGCACACCACACCATCATCACAACCATCACCAGGCCTATCTTTCGCCACAAGCAGCTCATACTCTACGCCAACTATTTGAAATATCTATACCAATATAAAAATATATAATCGCACAAAGATAGCGTTTTTCGGCAGATATTCCTATCTTTGTAAAAAGATAAATTGACAACCACCAAACGGAAAGTTATGAAATACTTCGGAGCACACGTATCGGCATCGGGCGGCGTTTGGAACGCACCCGAGAATGCACACAACATAGCAGCAGGGGCTTTCGCCCTCTTTACCAAAAACCAACGCCAATGGCTCTCCTCGCCACTCACGCCCAGAGATGTGGAACTCTTCAGGGCGGCGTGTGAGAAGTATGGCTACCGCCCTGCACAAATCCTGCCACACGACTCCTACCTCATAAATCTCGGACACCCCGACGCCGAAGGACTCGCCAAGTCGCGTGAGTCGTTCGTTGAGGAGATGAGGCGTTGTGAGCAGCTCGGCCTCGACCGTCTGAACTTCCACCCCGGAAGTCACCTCGGACGCATAGGGCTCCAGGAGAGTCTTCAGAGGGTTGCCGAGAGCATTAACATCGCACTCGAGAAGACCCAGGGGGTGACGGCCGTCATCGAGAATACCGCAGGTCAGGGCACCAACCTCGGTAATGAGTTTGAGCAGATTGCCTACATCATTGACCGTGTGGAGGATAAATCGAGGGTGGGCTACTGCATCGACACCTGCCACGCCTTTGCTGCGGGCTATGACCTCTCAAGCGCCGAGGCGTGTGAGGCCACCTTCCGCAAGATTGACTCCATTGTGTCGCTGGATAAATATTTGAAAGGTATGCACCTCAACGACGCTATGCGTCCGCTGGGTAGCCGCATCGACCGTCACGAAAGGCTCGGAGAGGGACAGATAGGGTGGGAGTGCTTCCGCTATATCGCCAAGGATCCGCGCTTTGACAATATGCCCCTTGTGCTCGAAACCATAGACGAGAGCCTCTGGCCACAGGAGATTGCCACGCTATATGGCTTTGCAAAATAAAGGGGCGGTTCGGTAGCGAGCCATTGCCCTTTGTCAATCGACATTACATAACCTCACGGGTACTGAAAAAGATACCCGTGAGGTTTTTTTGTGGGCTTAAAAAGTTTAATAAAAGTTGGAAAATTGTACTTTTTTCTATCTCGTTGGAGGAGTGTGTGTTGGGCCCCGTAATTCTTGCTGAAGTGGGAAAATTGTGACATTGTGGCGAAAAATAGTGCTTGACAGGTGGTGGAACTTGCACTACTTTTGTTCAGAAATTGAACATGACAAAACGCCAAAACACTTTACCGATTATGAACACACACTCGCTATTTGCAACACTATCGGCCGCGGCCCAGAGCCTCGGTTTTCGCCCCACACACCTCTATGCGCTCCACGACACCCTGCTTCGCAACGGATTTCCCATAGCCTCTTTCCGCCCTGTGGAGATCGTGGCGATGGAGGGAGAGAGTAATCAAAGGCTAACGTATTATGTTGAAGTTAGTTTCTTGGGTGATGGAAGGCTTCCTGTCGATGAGTACTCTCTGCTTGAGGAGTCGCTGATGGAGTCGGCTCGTCGCTTTGTTGAGGTGGTGGGCAAGGCCCCCGGAGTGGTGGAGGTGGAGCTCAAGGAGTTGCACCCCGCAGGGCGTCTGCTCACCCCCGCAGGTGATTGCGCCGTGGAGCTCAAGATGAATGTGGTGGTTATGATGTGTAATGCCTAAAAGTTAAATTTGTGAACTATGAAACTTACATCTTTTCCTGCCGATTTCACCCCCATTGTGGATGATAATTTTTTCCGTTTCGAGGAGGTCGATACCACCACCAGCACCGAACTCCAATTCTTCGACCAGAGCGGCCGTCTGCTCGGCGCCAGACGCTATGCGGGGCGCAGCGAGATTGAGGCCTCGCCCAAGGCTTTTCTACGCCGACTTCTCCACCCCTCGCCCGTGGCAAAGGGTGATTTGAGGGTGGTGCAGCCCGAGGGACGCACTGTGGGGCTCTCCGTAGGGAGCGAGAGTGAGGGTGTGGTGAGCCCCACGGTGCTCTTTGCGGCCAACACCCTTCCCCTGCAGCCCTCGGCACTGATGGGCCCCGTGGAGCAGTGGCGCGAGATTGCGCCGGGTGAGTACGACGAGCTTTCGTTGTTGCTCCAGAGGGGCGACACTCTGTGGGTTGAGTGCTACCGCGCCGAGGGGGAAGATGTGGAGCTGCCGAAGGTCTTTGTGTGTGAGAGCAGCGGCCCGTGGGTGCTCACCTTCACAGCCGAGGAGTTGATGGAGATTGTGGGAATCGACTCTCCGGGCGAGGAGACCATCGTAAGGCTCCGAATCGGTGAGCGCATAATCGGCCTCATCCACTATCTCACCCGCCCCGCAAGTGGTTGTGACCGCAGGGTTGCGTGGTTAGATGGCTACGGCTCGGTGAGCTACTACACCTTCCGCACACCCTCCACCGAGCGATTTGAGGTGCAGCGCAGCGTGTGTGACACCCTGCAAGGCGCAACGACTCTCGGTGTGAGCAGCTGGAAACAACTCTCCCTCAGCACCGCACCCCTCTCGCGCGGTGAGATGGAGAGCCTTCGAGGGCTGGTGGCATCGCCCTGTGTGTGGCTCCTTGAGGGCGAGAGCTGGGTGCCTGTGGTTGTCCTCGATGCGCAGTGCCGATGTGGCTCACCCTCCGCCACCGAGCCCCTCTCGCTCTCACTCTCGCTCCGCCCCGCCAAGCAATATTGGTGGTAGAAGGGGGCGGTGGCGGCTGCCCCCTTTCTGAAATTCCCCCAACAAACGAAATTCTGCCCCCAACCTGCAACACCAATTAACATTCTTGACCAATGATTAGGCTTTTTATTGACAATACGGAGGCCGATGTGGATGCCTCCTCGGAGATATCAATCTCCCTATCGATGGCCTCGCTCACCTCCACTTCGTGGGGCAGGGCCAACTACTCCAAGAGTATCACCATCCCCGCAACTCCCCTGAATCGCAGACTTATGGGAGATTGTGAGCAGCCTCTGGCGGCCCAGATGTTCAACCACACGCTCCACACCGCCCGTGTGGAGGTCGATGGGTGCATCATTATCGAGGGCACCATCTATCTCACAGCCTCCTTTGTGGCCACCGACGGCTACTACCGCTTCTACATCATCGGCAACGCCCGAGAGTGGATTGCCACCGCACGCAAGAGCATTGCCGAACTCCTCCCCGAGGCCCGTTTCAGTTTTGACGAGGAGCATATCCGCCAAGGACTCACCCAGCAGGCGGAGAGTGGAGGCGGAGCGCTGTTGAAGTTCTTTCCCGTGGAGCGTAGGGGTGTGGCAGCGGATATTAACCACCACAACCGTCTGCTGGCCGACAACTACCACCCCTTTGTGAATCTCTCCCAACTCCTCAGGGTTCTCTTTGACAAGGCGGGCTATGCGGTAGAGTCGGAGTTTCTGGATTCGGAGTTCTTCCGAGGGCTCTATATGAGTGGTCGTTGGAGTGAGCACAGGTTTGAGGAGTGGGCGCAGAGGATGGACTTCTTTGCGGTGCTCAACGAAAACTCCCCGGAGGTCTATGCCGATGAGTCGGGAAGGGTGTATGCCGACCCGACGGCCAACTTCTCCACCGTGGGCAACCTCGTGGATATGCCAGACGGCCAACACGGAAGTTTCAACAAAGGGGCACTCCAGCAGGACTCCACGGGGAGGATTCTCTTTGCCCCCACCTCGCCTGTGAGGGTGGCCTTCGAGCACCGCCTGAGGTTCTTCACCGACTACCGCGTGGCCAGCCGCCAGAGGCTCGAAGGACTCAACCGCATACGCCCCGCCTTCGGGGATGAGGTGGAGGTGCCCATCCCCAATACATTCAGGGACCACCGAGGGGAGCCTTTGGAGTCGGGACACACCTATTCGCTCATTATCTTCGACCACGACCCCGAGGCCCTCTACAGGCTCTATGCAAAGGTTGTCACCAACCCCAATGCCGACCTCGGCAACCTCTCGCTCGGCGACTACACCGAGAAGTTGCTCTACACCACCTCCCTCCGAGAGGGACAGTTCAGCCATTCCCACAAGGGTAGGGTGGTGGCTCCCCGATTGGAGATGGTCAAGGATGGGCTCTCCTACTCCCCGACCTCGGATTGGGCAATCTACGATGGTAGTGTCCGTGAGTATGGAACAACAATGCTTGATGTGACGCTCCGCTCCAAGGCCAGAGAGTACTCACCCGCAAACCCCAAGTATTTCGATATGTTCTGCTTTGGGGGCTCCCGTGAACCCTTCTCGATGCAGCTCTTGGCGGGCAGTAGCCTGCGCCCCATATTCATACCTCATCCCATTGAGGGCGAGGAACTCTCGTGGGGCGATGTGATGAACTACTCCTTCACAGGCCTCGACCTGCTGTCGGCCCTCAAAGAGCTCTTCGACCTGCAAATCTACACCGACCCGTTGGCAAGAAAGGTGTGCATTGAGCCACGCAGCGAGTGGTGTGACCCTCGGGTGGTGGTGGACCTCACGGGGAGGATTGATAGCTCCAAAGGGGTGGTTATCGAGGAGTTGGGCGCCGACCATCCGCAGAGGCTCACGCTGGCCTACAGGAGAGGTGACAAGGCGGCAGAGGAGTTGAGCGAGATTGAGAGGCGCGAGTATGGTCTCTGGAGTGAGCAAATCGACAACATCTTCGCCACGGAAGGTGAGCGAAGGGTGGAGAATGGGCTCTTTGCTGCCTCCGTCACCACCTCCGGAACGCTCTCGGGCTGCCCTTCGGCATCGCTCATTATGGTTGGCGACAGTGAGCCCCACGCGCCCTCCTCGGTGGCATACCACAACTTCCTGCCCAAAGTGGTGCACTATCGCGGACTCCACCCTCTACCCTTCGGGGAGCAGATGGAGTACCCGTCGGGAGTGGGGGATAGGTATCCGCTGCTGACCTTCTACGACGACGGAGAGTTGGGCGGCACACCCTCCTCGCTTCTCTTCTCCCGTCGCTACGGGGTGGAGGGGCTCGGGCGCTATTGGCAGCCGCAGGTCGATATGCTCAACCACTCACGACGCATAACCCTCTATGCCTCCCTTCGCCCCGAGGAGGTGGAGCAGATTGTGGTCCCCACCAGCACCAAGCGCGACTTCAGGGCCCACTACCTCGTGGAGGTTGATGGTCAGAGGCTCCTGTGCCGACTCGAAGAAGTGGTCGACTACAACCCAGCAAGCCCCTCCACCCGATTGGTGATGGTTACAATCTGATACACATACTTAATACCCAAACTAAAACAACACTCTACGATGAACTACAATCCCGATACACACCTTGTAACCCTCACTATTGAGGAGCTCGCTTCGGCCATAGCCTCGGCTCTCGGTCAGGTGAAGGTCTATGTTCTCGAAAGCGAGATAACAGCCGCGCAGCAGGCCGTGAGGACCATTGTCCAACAGGCAAACATTCAGGAGCGATGAGGCGGCACAAGACAAGCCTGGAGGCACAAAGCGAGGCTATGTTGCACTCCCTCTGTCGGGGGCTCTCCTCCGTTGCAACCATAAGGCTCCTTATGGAGCTCGAACTCATCGACCTCACCGCCACCAAAGCCCTGATGGCCCAAAAGCAGGTGGAGGCCCTGTGCCGACAAAAGGTGCCCAAAATGGAGGCTATGCAGATGGTTGCCGAGGCACTCCACTGCTCCGACGGAACCATTCACAACTACATCTACACCCGACGAAAACACAACAACTAACCCAATTACAACGGAAAAAATACTTTGAGTATGGAAGAATCGAAAAACACAATCGCCTCCTCGCTCCGCATTGCCACCATCGACATCGATGGCATTCTCGGCACCCCCGAGGTGGAGCAGTTTGGCCTTGAGGATGGTCGTGTGGCCACCTATGAGCGCTTCGAAAGAGCCCTTGAGGAGATACGCCAGAGCGGCGGCGTGGACCGCCTGGTGCTCAACATCCGCTCGACGGGAGGGTGTCTGGCAGATGCGTTGCTCATCTACGACGCCACCCGAGCCCTCGGTGTGGAGGTCGTGACCCGCTGCTACGGCTATGTCGCCTCCGCCGCAACTGTCATTGCGCAGGCCGCCTCCCGTGGTGCACGCGAAATCTCGGCCAACGCACTCTACCTGATTCACTGCTGCGAGAGCTCGGTGGAGGGCAACAGTCAGTCGCTCGCCGCCACCAAAGAGCTCCTCGACAAGAGCGATGAGCGTCTGGCACAAATCTACGCTCTGGCCGCAGGCCGCCCCGTGGAGGAGTTCCGCCAGCTTATGGGGCGCAATGCCGGTCGTGGTGTGTGGCTCTCGCCCGAGGAGGCTCTCAAGGCGGGCCTTGTGGATGCCATCATTGCGGCGGCACCCATCACCGACGACGCACAGAGCTACATCTCCGCACTCGGACTCACACCCCTGCCCCCCAAGTCGCTCTCCGAAAGGCTCTCCAATGCCTGGCACAAGG
>JAZQZA010000051.1:0-16539 GCA_045633765.1 Tidjanibacter sp.
CCTTTTTATAAAAAGGCGCGAAAAAAGCGACAAAAAGGTGCAGCTTTTTACAAAAAGGCGCGAAAGAAAAAAAGAAAGAATGAAGTATAGATTATCGGAGATTGCGAGTGTTACGAAGGGTGGTAGGCTCTTGGGTGAGGATGTGGAGGTGAAGAGTGTGATGACCGACTCACGACACAGTTTTGCGCCCGATAGCGCACCTATGTTTGTGGCCATTGCGGGCATAAACCACGATGGTCACAACTTCATAGGCGACCTCTATCGCAGGGGTGTGAGGGCCTTTATGGTGGAGAGGGAGCTGAATGCTGCCGAGTATCCCGAGGCGGGATTTGTTATTGTTCCCCGTTCGTTGAGGGCTTTGCAGAGGGTTGCTGCCGACTATCGCAGCCATTTCGATGGCGTTATGGTGGCGGTGACGGGCTCGACGGGCAAGACGGCTGTGAAGGAGTGGATTGCCGAGTCGGCACCCGAGGGTGTGAGGGTATTCCGCTCGCCACGAAGCTACAATTCGCAGTTGGGTGTGGCCTTGTCGCTGCTGATGATGGAGGGAAGCGAGGATATTGCCGTCATTGAGGCGGGAATCTCGCGCCCCGACGAGATGGCACAGTTGGAGGCCATAATCCGCCCCGATATAGGAATCTTCACCTCGCTGGAGGCCCAGCACGACGAGAACTTTGTGGATAGGGCCCATAAGGCTGCCGAGAAGGCTACGCTCTTTGCGCGCACCCGCAAGGTCATCTACAACGCCTCGAACCGCTACATTGTGGAGTCGCTGGCGGCTGTGAAAAATAAGGTGGGTGTGGAGAATATGAGGGCTATGGTCAGCGAACTCTACGCCACGCTGGGATTCGACCGCGGGGAGGTGGAGGAGCGCTTGGCACACTCGGAGCCTGTGAAATTGCGCCTCTCGTTGTCGGAGGGCTTGGGCGGCTCGGTGGTGCTGAGCGACACCCACAATTCCGATATTAACTCTTTGAGCATAGCACTCGACTCGCTCAGGGAGGTGGCCGGTGGTCGCCGAAGGGTGGTTGTGCTCTCCGATATGCTCTATAGTGCTCTGCCCGATGGGGAGATATATCAGCGCATAGCCCGCGTGGTGGCAGCCGCTGGTGTGGATAGGGTTATCGGTGTGGGGCGTTTTATTGCTGCCCACAAACATCTGTTTGCCGACACCGACGAGTTCTACTCCTCGACCGACGAGTTCCTCAAGGTCCTCACACAGGACCGCTTTGAGGGTGCTGCGGTGCTGGTCAAGGGTGGGCCTATGTCGGGCTTCGACCGCATTGTGCACACTCTCTCGCGCAAGTGCCACACAACCTCTTTGGAGGTGAACCTCTCAACAATGGTGGCCAACCTCAATCGCTACCGTTCGCGCTTGGCGCAGGGTACCAAACTTATGGCTATGGTGAAGGCTTCGAGCTATGGCCACGGCGACTATGAGATTGCAAGTGTGTTGCAACACGAGGGTATCGACTACCTTGCGGTGGCCTTTGCCGACGAGGGCGTACTCTTGCGCCAGAAGGGTATCACTATGCCCATTGTGGTTCTCAATGCCGACGCCGACAGCTTCGCTCTGATGACCTCCTATCGCCTTGAGCCCGAGATATATAACTTCTCCTCTCTGGAGGCCTTCGCGGAGGCTGTGGAGAAGGCGGGCGAGAGCGACTACCCCATACACCTGAAGGTCGATAGCGGTATGCACCGCCTGGGCTTCAGGCTTGAGGATGTCGAGCGACTCAATGGCAGGCTTGCCGAGCTGCGCAGTCTGCTGACCGTCAGGAGCATCTTCTCCCACTTCGCAACGGCCGATATGCCCGAGGAGAGGGAGTTCGTAAGAAGGCAGCAGAGCACCTTTAAGGAGGTCAGCGAGAAGATTATGGCCTCGCTGCCCTATAAACCCTTGCGACACATCAACAATACGGCGGGTATGGAGAACTACTCCGACTCCACCTACGATATGTGCCGTCTGGGCATTGGTCTTTATGGTGTGGGTGAGGGCGTTAGGCCCATTTCGAGGCTCGCTACACGCATTGTGCAGGTCAAAACGCTTGAGGCGGGCGAGACGGTGGGTTATGGCCGAGTGGGTAAGATTACCTCGACCACAAAGGTCGCAACCATCCCCATCGGTTATGCCGACGGTTTGGATCGCCGACTCGGCGCAGGTGTGTGGAGTGTGAGCGTGGGCGGAAAGAGGGCCCCCATCATCGGTCGAATCTGTATGGATAGCTGTATGGTGGATGTCACAGGCATAGATTGCAACGAGGGCGACGAGGTGGTTATCTTTGGCGGTGAGGGCGGCTCCGTGGTGGAGATGGCAGAGCTGCTGGGCACCATCCCCTATGAGGTTATGACCTCCATTTCCGCGCGCGTGAAGAGAATATATGTAAAGGAGTAGAGATGGACAACGCAAAAGCTTTTGGCAAAATCTATATGCTCCCTTGCCCCATAAGCGAGGGAAACCCCTACGATGTGCTCCCCGAGGCAAACAGGGCGGTTATGGCGAGCATCGACTACTTCATTGTGGAGAATGTCCGCACAGCCCGACGCTTCCTCTCGGCAGCCAAGATTGGCAGGCCTATTGAGGAGTTGGAGTTTGCCGAGTGCAACGAGCACACGACCATTATGGAGATTGCCCCCCTGCTGAAACCTGTGCTTGCGGGGCGCGATTGCGGCATCATCAGCGAGGCGGGACTGCCAGGTGTGGCCGACCCCGGCGCCGATGTGGTTGCCGAGGCACAAAGGATGGGTATCGAGGTGATACCCTTGGTGGGCCCCTCATCGATACTTATGGCGCTGATGTCCAGCGGCCAGAACGGTCAGAGCTTCGCCTTCAACGGCTACCTGCCCATAAAACCTGCCGAGCGCACCAGGGCGCTCAAAAATTTTGAGCGCCGAGCACTGCAGGAGAATCAGAGCCAGATATTTATCGAGGCCCCCTATCGCAACGAAAAACTCTTTGCCGATATGCTTACGGTGTTGCAGCCTTCGGTGAGGGTTACGGTGGCGGTGGATATAACCTCCCCCACACAGCAAATCCGCACTCGTACGGTTGCCGAGTGGCGCAAGGCTCCCCAGGTGGATGTGCACAAAAAACCGACGATTTTTATTCTTGGCAAGTAGTTCTACCACAGGTGTTTGCTGTCGGTTACGAGTACTACTTTGGTGGTTTTCAAAAAATCCCTTCGGAGTTCTAATGGCAGAAAACCAAGGGGGAGAGTGTAGAAGATAAAATAAGGCCGGCTCAATTCGAATTGGGCCGGCCTTTATTGTTGTCGAAGCGTTGGCTTATTTCTTCTCGTCGTCAAACTTAACATTCAGTTTGGTGCGAGGTGCTTTGTCGAACTCAATGCCCTTCTCGGGGTCCATACGGAGGTTGCGAGGCCTTATGGGGCGACCCGCAGGGTCGGTGGCTTGCTCCGTGGGCTCCTCCTCAAGGCCTGTGCCGTCAATGATGGGCTCCTCCTCCTTGCCCTCCTCCAACACAGAGGGGTCCATAAAACCACGAGCAACCATCAGAGGCAGACGGCTGGGCTCGGCACCACGGAAGTTGAGATAGAGCTCCATACCATCCAGCATACCGCCCGAGGCGAGCAGGGTGCGGAGGCGAGCTGCGGTCTCCTTGTCGAACAAATCGCCGCTCTCTACGAATGCCTGATAGGCGTCCTTGTCGAGCACCTCGGCCCAGATGTAGGAGTAGTAGCCCGACGAGTAACCACCATCGAAGATGTGGGAGAAGTAGGGCAGGCGGTAGCGAGGAGCAATCTGGCGAATGAGTCCTCGTTTCTCCTCGAGCATCTTCTTCTCGTAGGCCATAATATCCACGCCATCGGTCTTGGTGAGGGTGTGAACATCCATATCAATAAGCGAGGCGGCCAACAGCTCGGTGGTCATAAAGCCCTGATTGAAGAGGCTGCTCTTCTCGATGCGGGCTATCAGGTGGTCGGGAATGACGGCGCCAGTCTGGTAGTGGATTGCGTAGGTTTTGAGCATTGCAGGCTCCATTGCCCAGTTCTCCATAATCTGGCTGGGGAGCTCCACGAAGTCCCTCTCAACACCTGCAAGACCCTTGTAGGGTACCTGTGCGAAGAGGTTGTGGAGGGCGTGGCCAAACTCGTGGAAGAAGGTCTCGGTCTCGTCGATGGAGAGCAGCGAGGGGGTGTTGCCCGAGGGGCGGGTGAAGTTGCAAACAACCGATACTACGGGAGTTACACGCTTGCCGTCCTTCATACTCATCGACACAAACTCACCACACCAAGCTCCGCCACTCTTGCTTGCTCTGGGGTGGAAGTCGAAGATTACAACGCCCAGCAGGGTGCCGTCCACATCCTCCACCTTGTAGCTCGTACACTCCTTGTTGTAGGCGGTGATGTTGATGGGGGTGAAGGTGATGCCGTAGAGGCGGTTGCAGAGGGTGAAGACGCCCTGACGCACATTGTCGAGCGAGAAGTAGGGGCGGATGGCCTGCTCGTCGAGGTTGTAGCGCTGTTTGCGCAGACGCTCGGAGTACATCCACCAATCCCAAGCCTCAAAATCCTCGCTCTTGGTTTCGCGCTTGAAAATCTCCCTCATCTCGGCCATCTCCCTCTTTGCGCTCTCGAGTGCGGGCTCCCAGAGCTCGTCGAGAAGCTCATAGACTGCCGTGGGGTTCTTTGCCATAACCTCGTCGAGAACATAGTGGGCGTGGGATTTGTAGCCCAGGAGCTGTGCTCTGCGGGTGCGCAGAGTGAGAATCTCATTGATGAGCGAGGTGTTGTCCCACTCGCCACCATTACAACGCTCAATGTAGGCGGTGTAGATCTCCTTGCGGAGCTCTCGCTCGGAGGAGTAGGTGAGGAAGGGGAAGATGCTGGGGCGCGAGAGGGTGAAGAGGTATTTGCCATCGTAACCCTTCGCTTTGGCCTCCTCTTTTGCAGCATTCTTAACACCGGTGGGCAGTCCGCGGGTCTGCTCCTCCTCCAATACCAACTCATAGGCGGCATTGGCTGCCAGCAGATTCTGGGAGTACTTAACGGTAGCCTCCGACAGCTGACGGTTTATCTCTGCCAACTCGGCCTGCTTGTCGGCCGAGAGGTTGGCGCCCGAGCGCTCAAAGTCTTTGTAGGTCTTCTCCGTCAGACGCATCTGGAGAGAGTCCATAGCCCCCACGCGGTTGTTGTAGACAATCTTCACACGCTCGAAGAGTTTGGTGTTCATCATTATCTCGTCCGAGTGGGCAGTAAGCAGGGGAGTGACCTCTGTTTCAACCTTTTGCATTTCGGGGTTGGTGTCGGCAACAGCGATGAGGAAGAAGGTGTTGGAGATGTTGTTCAGCAGTTCGCCGGCGTTGTCCAGAGCCAGGATGGTGTTCTGGAAGTTGGGCGCCTCGGTGTTCTCCACGATGGCCTGAATCTCGGCCTTGTGGCTCTCCATTGCATATTGGAAGGCGGGCATATAGTCCTCCACGCGGATCTTCTCGAAGGGAGGAATGCCGTAGGGGGTGTTCCTCTCCTCAAGCAGAGGGTTTGTTCTGCTGGCGGAGTTTTGGTCGTTGCAAGCACTAATTGTTAGGACCATTGCTAAAAGTGTAAAAATGAATTTTGATTTCATAAATAGGTCTATTTTGGTAGTGTTTATTTAGGCTTTAATTTTCGAGATGAGCCCTGTGAGTACCGTCCCGGGGCCACACTCAACAAACTCCTCGGCGCCGTCGGCAATCATTGCCCTGACGCTCTGGGTCCACCTTACGGGCGAGGTAAGCTGGGCTATGAGGTTGGCCTTAATCTCCTCGGGCGAGGTGTGGGGAAGGGCGTCCACATTCTGGTAGATGGGGCAGCGGGGAGTGTAGAACTCGGTGGCCTCGATTGCGGCCCTCAACTCCTCCCTTGCGGAGGCCATACAGGGCGAGTGGAAACCGCCACTAACAGCCAGAGGCAGAGCGCGTTTGGCACCTGCGGCTTTGAGCGCGGCACAAGCCTCCGTTACGGCCTCGGTGGTGCCCGAAATGACCACCTGACCGGGGCAGTTGTAGTTGGCTGCAACAACACCCTCAATACCCTCGCAAATCTCCTCAACCCTCTCGTCCGAAAGGGCCAAAATGGCTGCCATTGTTGAGGGCCTTTCCTCACACGCCTTTTGCATTGCAAGGGCGCGGGCATAGACCAATCGGAGGGCGCTTTCGAAGGTGAGAGCGCCTGCTGCGGCGAGAGCGCTGAATTCGCCCAGAGAGTGGCCTGCGACCATTGAGGGGGTGAAGCCTCCTCCGAGGGCTACTGCAACAGCAACGGAGTGGATAAACACCGCAGGCTGAGTGACTTTCGTTTGTTTGAGCTCCTCGGCCGAGCCCTCAAACATAATCTTCGAAATCTCGAAACCGAGGATGCGGTCGGCCTCCTCGAAGAGGTGGCGTGCAGAGGGCGACGACTCCCAAAGGTCCCGTCCCATACCGCTAAATTGGCTTCCCTGACCAGGGAATACATATGCCTTTTTCATACTCATTTCGTGTTGGTTGAAAAAGCAAAGATAAGATTAAAAATTGAGAATTGCCGAAATGGTTGCGATTTTTTTATCGCCAACCGACAATCGCCGACCAACAAAAAACAGCGCGGGCGAGGAATTTCCTCGCCCGCGGTTTGTGTAGAGCAAATTACACTCCAATAATCTAAATTACCAGAGTCATTGATACATCTTTAGCTAATGCTTAAAATGAAATTCTTCGGAGAACTCATACTCCTTTGAACCATCAGTTAGAGTTAGCGTAATGTTGAATTTTGCAGAAGGCAAATCCTTGCCATCGTCAATCTTCGCAGTTAGTGCCAGATATCGGTCACAGTAGTGGGGCTCATTTATGTATTCCTCAATGGGATTGTCATTTGTTGTTTCATTTACGAAATGTAATTCCGCATCGGGATAGGTGCAAGTTGGATCGTAGGGAGTCCACACATAGTAAAATAATCCCATTAGATTTTCTCCTGCAGCGATGTTTCCAATTTGAATGTCAGAGGTTATTACTATGTTTGTCAATTTTCCATACATAAATTCACACGCCTCTCCTGTTCGCAACTCTCTACCAACATAGCTTTCCCACTGACTCCTTGTGTATTTCTCCAATTCTCCAATGTTGTTTTCCTCTCGCCATTTCGTATTATACTCGTGGTTAGGAATCAAATCACATTGCATCCACATGATTCCATCGTCCGTACAAAGCCCAATCACCTTCAAATGACTGATGCTGGCCAGATTAATGAATCTACATCCCGTAGGCCCCGTGTCGCCAGGTGCAGTATCGACCTCACAACCGATACTAAAAGCACCCAAAGTAAGCGCCACCATAATCATTCCAAAAATCTTTTTCATAGTCAACTAATTTCTTGTAAATCCATATAAGAATTCGATATCCAAATTATAAATACGATGATCACTTTCAGATATTTCAATATCCCAATAATCACAAATTTCTGAATAATAGTCGTTGTGATCGCCATTCCAACCCCAATTCATATGTAGAGAATTGGTCGTGCTGGATGTTGTTGTCGAGTAATGAGCATCATCTTTATCAAGCGAATCAATGAACGGCTGAGTCTGCGGGGTATTGAAGGATACATAATAAGTGGTCGTGATTGTAGTCGTAGATTTATGACCATCTATTAACCAAGCATGTCCTTTCCCATTTTCTCTATACCCCCATATCAATACAGGCATACCAGAAAGAATGCTATTTTTTACAATGGGGTAGGAATATCCATCATCGTAGTGTATACTCTCTATTCCATATAGGTCTTCGATAGAGTTCGCAAAATCACACGGATCTGCGCTGGATGCATCTGGCTTATAATTCATGTCAGACAAATGACCTGCGTAGACAATTAGTTTAGCTACGCAACTTGTGCTATGCCCCACCTCCGTGTCGTCATCGTTTACTGCCATATTATTGAACATCTGATGGTTATGGAGGTTGAAAGAGTATAGGCGCGTATCCGTATCTGTGTCTCCATTAACCGTTACTTGGGTAGGTATCATCAACTGCCATCCAAGAGAGTGATAGAAGAAGTACATCAACTGTGCCGCAGCAACAGCTGTGCAGCCTGCAGGAGGAAGATCGTTGGGATTATTCGCAACTGGTGGACAAAATTGATTCCAGGGAGACCCCTGCCCCCAATTTGTTACGATAAGTGTATCGCTAACAGTAACTCTCTCTTCGACATCCCAATCGACCGCATATCGATAAATACCCTCAATTGGCTCAAGTGGTCCAAGAGTGGGGGTTAGTCCACCTTTTGTTGCGGAGACTGAAGGACTAATGGCATTCCAGAAAGCCACATTGTCTTGGGAGGTGGAATCCTTTTCGTCGGCAGATTTCTCGGTGGCGTCGGCATTTCTGTCCTCGGCGATATTACCAAGACGCATCTGCAAAACGCCATCAGCCAGCATATTCATCCAGAACTTCATAGGCTCGTTGTCGCAATCCATAGTGAAAGCGCCATCGTCGCCGTGGGCGAGGGTGGGCTGAATGCGTTTGTCGGCCGCCACAACCTCCCAACCTTTGTCGTAGTTGAGGATATAGAAAAGAGTCTGTGAGGAGTCAAAGCCGTAGGATTTGACCTCCTTCACGGCAAGGTCGGAGCGTTTCGAGGCGCTGCGGCGATACTTCACAAAGTTTGCCAAGTCTTGGGCAGTAACAAAATACTCCTCGTCAAGAGATTGCCCCTTGTAGGTCTCGGCTCGAGTCTCCACCTGGAGCACGAGCCCATCTTCCTCAATGGGCAGCGGAGAGAGATTTTCGGGAAGCTCGTTCAATGAGCAGGCCGTTATTAACCCCAATAGAGCCAATAACAGCAAATGTCGACATTTGTTCATAAGGCTACATTTTATAGGTTAAACATTAGGGTTGGAGAGTGTGGATTTTCCCACACATCGCAAATATAACAAACAAAATACTAAAATACAAACAATTAGACAATTATTATTGTGAACCACTCACAAATCGTCCATTACCAACTATTGTCACGGACCGATAGTCCAAGAGAGTGAAAAGGCGGGGTTATTTACCCCACCACAAAATAAAAACACCACACGGTGTAACCCGTGTGGTGTTTTGAGTAGTGCTGGGAAGGGCCTTTAGAATAGCTTTAGGTTATCGAACGAGGGTTTCAGTTCGCCCTTCTCGATGCGGTGGATAATCTCCACCACCTTATCGTTCATAGGCGTTGGGCAGCCCACCTTGCGGCCATAGGCGCTCACAACACCATTGATGGCATCCACCTCCGTCGGTTTGCCCTTCTCAATATCCTGCAACATACTCGCCTTCAGCAGAGCGTGTTTCTTAATAGCAATGGGGATGATGAAGAACGAGAGAGCCCTCTTCAGACCACTCTTATAGTCCAGGAGTTTGACAATATCCTTACCCTGCACGGGCTCAATCCTGATGCCACCCACCGCGCACACATCGATACACTCCTTAATGAGAGCCTGAACAATGCGCCTGGAGGCTTTGGGCGCCGCAGCCTCACCAAAGGTGCAGCCCAGAACCGCACTCATACCCGAGAAGGAGGCGTTGATGAGGAGTTTACTCCAGCGCGTACCCACGAAGTTCTCGTCCACCTCCACGGGGCCCATCATCTCCAACAGGGCCTTCACCTCCTCAAAGTGGCCATTGCGCTTCGTGGTGAGCGAGCCGAGCGAGAATGTGAGGCTATCGGGCTGGCTCGTGAGCTCACACACACCGGGGCCCTGCATCGTAGCACCCCAGGCAACCGTGCAGCCCAGCGTGCGCTCATCGCCCACAATCTCACCAATGCCCAGCTCGGGAATGCCGTTCTGCAGAGTCACAATCACGCCATCCTCGGCCAGAAAGCCCTTGAGCATAGCCACCACCTCGGGGTTGTGCTGCTGCTTGGTCATCAGGAAGATGATGTCGTAGGTGCCCTCCATCTGCTCGGGCAGGTAGGCCGTAACGGGCTGTGTAAAATTCACGGTGCCCACCACCTTCGCACCCTCCCTCTGGAGGGCCTCAATGTGGGCCTTATTGCGGTTGATCAGCTCAACCTGACCGCCGTTTTTGGTTATGTATGCGCCGAGAATCGTTCCGAGCGAACCCGCGCCATAGATTGCTGTTCTCATAGTAAAAATGCTTATATAAATAAAAAGGGCGTAGTTTCATCGCTACGCCCATTGTGTTCGTATGTGGTTATTTACCGAGTTTCTTGCGAACGGCTGCGAGCATATCCACAACCATCTTCTCCAAGTCCCAATCGGGATTCCAGCCCCACTCCTCGCGAGCACAAGTGTCGTCGAGCTTGTTGGGCCAGCTGCGAGAAATCTCCTCCTTCACGGGGTCCACATCGTAGTCCATAGTGAACTCGGGGATGTGTTTGCGAATCTCGGCAGCGAGAATCTCGGGGGTGAAGCTCATCGAGGCGATGTTGAACGAGTTGCGGTGGCGCAGCTTGGTGGGGTCGGCCTCCATAAGATCAACAATCGACTTCAGAGCGTCGGGCATATACATCATATCCATATACACATCGGCGGGCACGGGGCAGGTGTAGTGGCCTGTCTTGACGGCCTCGTAGAAAATCTCAACTGCGTAGTCGGTAGTACCGCCGCCGGGCATAGTCACATTCGAAATGATACCGGGGAAGCGCACGCTGCGGGTATCAACACCAAAGCGCGAGAAGTAGTAGTTCGACAGCAACTCACCCGTCACCTTGCACACACCATAGATGGTGTTGGGCTGCATAGCCACATCCTGGGGAGTGTTATCCCTCTCAAAATCACCACCAAAAGCGCCAATCGACGAGGGAGTAAACAGAGCACAACCATACTCACGAGCAATCTCCAGCGAGTTCATCAGCGCGCCCATATTGATATTCCAGGCACCCTGGGGATTCTTCTCGCCCGTAGCCGAAAGCACAGCCACAAGGTTGAAGATGGTGTCGATATTGTAGCTGCGAACCAGAGCAGCATAGGCCTCCCTGTCTAGAATGTTGAGAATCTCAAATGGACCATCGTAGGCCAAGTGAGGACACTCGCGCAAATCGGCCGCTACAACATTTTCGGGGCCATAGATTTTACGAAGATAACCTGTAAGTTCCGAGCCAATCTGGCCGCCAGCACCGGCAATAAGAATTCTTTTCATCGTTTTATGATAGTTTTTTGGTTAGTTACTCTCCTTTTTGTGCCTTCTTTTTGTAACTCTCAATCAGCGACTCCATATCCTGCATCTCTCGGAGCAACTTCAGAGGGATGGAGGTGAGATAGACTCCGACCACCACCAGCAGCAACACCGAAATCCACGCATAGGCATTGAGCGGACGGCTTGTAACCACCAGAATCACAAGTACTAAACCGAAAAGCAGTGCAAGTGTTCGGATGATTTTCACAAGGGTCTTGTAATCGTACATACGGAGTTATGCAATTTTAATCCCTCAAAAATACGAAATACAATTCAAACTGCAAAATGCTAAATTCACTTTTTTCACTCGGCGGATTGGGCTCGGGGGGGGCACACACCCACATCGCTAAAGCCTTCGCGTAATCTCCTCCTGATACTTTCGCGAGATGGGTACGGGCTCGAAGTTCTCCTGCATCAACTCGGCACACACCACGCCCGAAGACTCCTTGCGTATCATCTTGATATGGTCGGGGTTGATGAAGTAGGAGCGGTGGCAGCGCACAAGTCCGTGGCGGCTCATCTGCTCCTCAAGCGCCCTCATCGAGGAGCGGAGCACAAATTTCTTGGCTTTGCCGTGATCGAGGTAGTGAATCTGAACATAGTTCTCCTCGCTCTTGAGGTAGATGACCGCCTCGGAGGCAATCACAAAGCGCAATTTCTTATACTCATCGTAGAACTTAATGAGCGACGCAGGGTCGGCCTGCACCTCCACTTCACGCTCCGCAAAGAGCATAACAATAAGGTATATAATAATATAGGGGTAGATGCAGACGCCAAAGAGTCGTCCAACCACAGCCCCAACGACCTCGAAGAATCCGCTCTGGCCACCAAGCATCAGCGTCGTGTAGAGCGAGGCGAAGAGCGAGGCCACAATCACCTCCCCGAGGCACCAAGCGGCATAGACAAGCCCCGTGTTGGTGAAGCGCTCACGCAGCAGAAAGAGCACAAGTCGCATCAGGGCCACCGAGCCGAAGACAATGCACAGCAGAATGGTAATATTGAAACTATAGGACGCCCCCTCCATCTGGAGAATCTCGGCAATGGAGAATGGACGATAGAGAATGACGAATACAAACGCAAAGAGTGGCACAAGGATTGAATGAACAATGGCACTCGATGCTCCATAGAGAAATTTAGACTTTGAACTCATAATGCTTTAATCCCTTAATTGGTTGGGACAAATATACAAACTTTCTGTCAAACTTCCCAAAAACGCACCTTTTATCCCTAAATATGGCATTTTTATAACTAACCCTTCATCCCCATAACTACTTTTAGGGTGGGATGATTGACGGCTCTATTTTTGCACACGAAAACAAAAAAACAACGACACAGATGAAAAGAATCAAAATCGCAGCCCTTGGCGACTCCATAACAAAGGGCGTCATACTCAACGACCAAAACAGCTACTCGCTCGTCGAGGACAGCTTCATAGATATAATAGGTAGGAACAACAATTTCGAGATTGAGAATATGGGCAAGTTTGGTTGCACAATCAGCTTTGCCCACCACCTCATTGAGCAACACCCCGAGAAAATCGCATCCTCACGCTACACCATTCTGGAGTATGGCGGCAATGATTGCGACTTCAACTGGAAACGGATTGCGCTCGACCCCTCGGGCGAGCACCAGCCCAAAACACGCCTTGAGGAGTTCAAGGAGTCGTTTGTGAGGCTCATCGAGAAGATTCGCGCTCTCGGCTCCAAGCCCATCATCCTCTCCCTGCCCCCTATCGGCTCGGAGGAGTACTTCGACTTCTTCAGTCGAAAGATGAGCGACGAGCAGAGAGCCAACATTCTCGGTTGGATGGGTGGCGAGGTGGAGGCTATTGGTCGCTGGCATGACTCTTATAATCAGGTTCTCTTTGGCATTGCCAGCCAAACCTCCACCCCCATTCTCGACATCACCGCCCCCTTCAGCAACTATTCGGGTAATTGGCACACGCTCCTTTGCAAGGACGGCATTCACCCCAACTCTATGGGCCACAAACTGATAGCCTCATCCATTATGACTGCCGGCTTCTAATCCGCCGGTCAAGCAGGAAACCATCGGGGTCGCAGGACAGCTTGCGGGCCCGATATTTTTTTTGCACAAACTCCATTGGAGGTTTGAGTTTTAACATTTATCGCTATATTTGTGCAGTATGAAACACCTCTTTATGACACTTCTGACGCTCGCGCTGCTCTTGCAGAGTGCCATTGCGGGCGACTCGACACCCTCACAGGGAAAATTTGCCTACCGAGGTTTCTCGGGCGGTATGATGCTACACGCGGGGTGGGTTTCGCGTGGCGACATCGGCATTGGTGGCACACCACAGAGGCTCTCGGGCGTGCCTATGGGCATTGGCGGTGCTCTGCGTGTGAAGTTGGGCGACCACCTGAGGGTGGGCACCGAGGGCTACACCTCGTCGGTGGGCTACGGCGAGTGGGGCTCGTCGCTCTCCATCGGCTGGGGCGGTCTGCTGGTGGATTGGTGCTGGCAGCTGGGACGCCTGACACCTTATGTGGGCGCGACCATTGGCGGAGGCAGCGTTGAGAACCTCACACTCACCCGCACCCCTTCGCTCGATACGGTGCCCGAGGGTGGACTCTCCTACCGCAAATATGGCGTGGGCATCGTTGCTCCTTTTGCGGGCGTGGAGTACCCACTCACAGAGCGTATGTCGCTGACTTTCAAGGCCGATTGGCTACTACCCTTGGGCCGTAGCGAGTTCGACTTCCCCTCGGGTGTAAGGTGTTATGTGGGCTTTATGTTCAACCACTGACGGGTGCCTCGGGAGTTTTTATTGAAAAAAAAGCGCAAAAAAGTTGCACAATTAAAAAATGCGTTGTACTTTTGTCCCGCTTTTAGGAAGTAAATGCTGTTTTAGCTCAGTGGTAGAGCACTTCCTTGGTAAGGAAGAGGTCCCGAGTTCAATCCTCGGAAACAGCTCAAAGCAAACAATGCAGAAAAGACGATATCCAATGGATGTCGTCTTTTTGTTTGTGTGGCTCTATGGGTATTTACGCACATTAAGAGCCTCACGGACAAAAAGATAGATGCGCTGATAGGCGCACCTTTTCTGCATCAGGTGCTTTGATGGCGCCCGCGGCGGCGCAAGAGGAAAGGCAAGCGACAGCGCAGGCAATCCTCGGAAATATCCCCCTAAACACCCAAAATGTTGTACACTTTGTTGTACAGTACAACATTTCCTCTAAAAGTCATTTGCACAATACGCAAATGTATGAAAATCAAAGTTGTATTACGCATTGGCAACACCTACAAAAATGGCGAAGCTCCTCTTATGTTACGCTTTACACACCAGAGGCAGACAAGATTTGTGGCTCTTGGAATCTCTATTAGAGAGAAATTTTGGGATGAAGAGAAGGAAATGGTGACTCACAACCACCCTCAAAGGAGTGAATTGCAGAGTAAAATAGAGTCCATAAAGAGTGGGTACATAAAGCGCATAGCAAAGTTGGAAGCATTGGAGATACCTATAACTTTCGAGAGTGTGATAGATAATCGCAAACAGAGTGTGAGGCTAACCATTAGAGAGGCTTTCGAGTTGGAGATAAAGAGGTTGGCTACACTCGGAAAGTTCAAAACAAGGGATAAGTATAAATTTACCCTTGCAGCCCTCAATAAATACCATAGTACGGACATCCCACTGGATTCTATTGACACCAAATTTCTGAAAGGTTTTGAGGATTGGATGCACTCCATTGGGAACTCAACGAACACTATCGCCACAAGGTTTTCCGTACTCAAAGCACTCTATAACAAGATGCAAAGAGAGAAGAAAATTGCGGTAAAAGAGAGTCCATTTGACACATATAAGGTGGCTAACAGTTGGAAAACTACTCGAAAAAGGGCTATATGTAAAGAGGATGTTGCTCGTATTGCGGCACTCAAAATTGAGAAAGGACACATAACCGAGTACAAGTGTTTGGCAAGAGATATTTTTCTATTTTCCTACTACTCGGCAGGGATGAACTTTGGGGATATTGCAAGGTTACGCTACGGGGATATTGCGGATGGAAGAATCTATTACTCTCGCCAAAAGACCAAGAAACGACTTTCGTGCAAACTATCCAAACAGTTGGAGGATGTTCTGCACTCCTATTGGCTAAAAGGGGCAAGCGAGGATGACTACATATTCCCCATACTCGACAAGCGCACGCACAAAACCGATGAGCAAATCTACAATCGCTTGGCGAAAGTACTTGGTAAAATCAACCGAGAACTGAAAAAGATTGGCGAGGAGTTGGGGTTGTCGCATCCGCTTACCACCTATGTTGCAAGGCACACCTACGCTACGGTGATGAAACGAGCGGGGGTGAGTCTTGCACTCATCAGCGAAACTCTTGGGCACTCTTCGCTCTCCACCACCCAAATCTATCTCGACAGTTTCGACAATGAGCAGATAGACGAGGCGATGAAACTCTTGGCGTAAGGGACAAAAGAAAAGAGGGAAGGTTGTTTAGACCTTCCCTCTAGTCTTGAAATGAAACTATACAGAAATCTCTCTGGCAGGAGTTGCCCACACCCTAACGGCTATACAGCCGTTGGTGTTTGTTCAGAAGTTTCCTGCACCTCTGCTTCGGGAGTTTGTTCGGGAACTTCGGAGTTACCCGTTTGTTGTTTTGTGGGCTGTTGGGTTGTTTGCCCAGAGGTCTGCTTTTGAGACTTCAGTTTCTCTTTTACCTCTGCAACGACACAGTCTTCTACCTCGGTGATGAATTTGTCCGTTGCATCTTCGGTAAAGCGTTCTTTGTAAAGTTTAACACCCTCTCCGAGAACAACCCTTACTCCTCGTTTGAGAACTTCTTTCATCGTTGCACTACCCTCGAATACGATGTGCTCGGCAACATATGCGGGGGTGCATCCATGATCAACACACTCCTTGCAGAAGCGACGACTATCGAGTAGGGTACTTGTGTGCTTGTGATACTCTACCCAGAATTTGTCGTGGTCGGAGTATTTGCTCACCATTGCGTTTTTGAGGCATTTGAGTTTACGCTCGTTGTTCTTGTCAATCTGCACCGCAAAGACTTTGTTTGCCTTGGTGATTACACTCCACAGAGGAGATACATTCCTCTTGGTGGCACGCTTGGGAGCCTTGTCGGAGTTAGTGTTCGACTTCGAGTTGTCTTGATTTGCGCTCTGCATAAGAGCGTCGGTTTTATAAGTATTTTCCATCTCTGGAAGAACCCTGTCCTTAGGCAGGGGGCGATAATTATTAATACAGGGTTCGGGTTGCCAGCCCTTGCCGAGGTCAATTAACTTTTAACTGACGGCACAAAGGTAAATAGACCTCAAAAGAACAGCAGGGGGAAATCAGATTGCTCCAATTTCCCCCTTATGCTAAATCACTGTTTTTGAGTAAGAATTACATATAAACGGTAGATATT
>JAZQZA010000052.1:0-3597 GCA_045633765.1 Tidjanibacter sp.
TGGCGGTGAAGGTGGCCTCTACCGACCTGTCGGTGCTTATCACGGGTGAGAGTGGCGTCGGCAAGGAGTTCTTTCCGCAGATTATCCACCACCACTCGGCCCGAAAACACCAAAAATATGTTGCCGTAAACTGCGGCGCCATCCCCGAGGGAACCATCGACTCCGAGCTCTTCGGACACGAAAAAGGCTCCTTCACGGGCGCTGTGGAGGCTCGCAAAGGCTACTTCGAGGAGGCCAGCGGCGGCACCATATTTCTCGATGAGGTGGCCGAACTCCCCCTCTCTACCCAGGTGCGACTCCTCCGCGTTCTCCAGACGGGTGAGTTTATGAGGGTCGGCTCCTCGAAGCCACAAAAGACCGATGTGAGGGTTGTGGCCGCAACCAACATCGACCTCCAGAAGGCCATAGCCGAGGGTAAGTTCCGTGAGGACCTCTACTACCGACTCGCCACAGTGCCCATTGCCGTTCCCCCTCTGCGTCAGCGCAAAGAGGACATCCATCTGCTCTTCAGGAAGTTTGCGTCGGATGTGTCGGTGAACTGCAAAATGCCGGCAATCACCCTCGATGAGGGCGCAAGAACTCTGCTGGAGAACTACTACTGGAAGGGCAATATCCGCCAGCTCAAGAATGTGGCCGAGCAGATATCGGTCATTGAGCCTGCAAGGGTTATCACCGAGCCAATCCTGCGCAAATACCTCCCGATGGAGGGCGTGGGATCCACCCCAATAGTGATGAACGACCGCACCAAAGAGGAGTTTTCCGACGAAAGGGAGCTGCTCTACAAGGTGCTCTTCGATATGAAACGCGACATCAACGATGTGAAGCGTATGCTACTGGAGGTTATGGGCGGCACCGCCTCCCAACCCTACAACGCCCCTTCGCACGAGGCCCCCGTGGCCGGCTATCTGCCCTCATCGCAGAGTGGCTATCAGTCGGAGCCCCAGGAGACCATTGGCGAGGAGGTCTTCGATGAGCCCGCAAGGCCCCTGTCGAAGGACGATATGATGCGTGAGGCTATCGTGAAGGCTCTGCGCCGTAGCGGCGGCAAGCGCAAGGAGGCCGCACAGGAGCTCTTTATGAGCGAAAGAACACTCTACAGAAAAATCAAAGACCTCGGAATAGATGAAATTTAGAACAATCATAGCAGCCATTGCCACGGCGTGTATGCTGTGCTGCCTTTCGGGTTGCACGGTGAAGTACTCCTTCTCGGGAGCCTCCATTCCCTTGGATGCCAAGACCGTGAGTATCCCCTACTTCCCCAACAACGCCCCGATGGTGGCCCCCACACTGAGTTCCACGCTCACACAAGCCCTTCAGGATAAGTTCGCAAGGCAAACCAACCTTCAGGTTATCGACAATGGTGGCGACCTCGCATTTGAGGGTGAGATTACCAACTACACCTCCACCCCTGCGGCTGTAACCGCCGCCGAGACGGCAGCAATGAACCGCCTGACGATTACCGTGAAGATTAAGTTCACGAACATCTACGAGCCCCAGAACAACTACAACAAATCCTTCAGCGCCTTTGCCGAGTATGACGCCACCTCGCTGTTGCAGGACATCCAGGACGGACTCATCACCGAGATTGTAGAGCAGCTCGTGCAGGAGATTTTCAACGCCGCAGTGGCAAACTGGTAGCCACCATAGGCGACCAAAAACGAACAAAGAGCTATGCCAAACCAGATAGAGATATTCAAACAAAAGTGCGACACGAAGCAGCTCAAGGAGTGGGCTATGAAATACCCTTGGTGGGGTGCCGCAAGGATGGCGCTTCACGAAAGGGGCGAGGTGGCCGACGATAGCATCGTCTATGCCGCCGGTATGCGCAACAGACTGATGCCCGCCACCCCCGCACTCAAGGCCATAAGCCCCGAGGAGTTCCGCCGCAGTCAGACACTCGACATCATCGATAGTTTCCTCGCCGAAGGCGAACACAAAATCGTTATCGACGAGCAAACAACCGACTCGCCAATGGACCAAATTGACCTCCAAGAGGAGTCCGACGATGAGTTTGTGAGCGAAGAATTGGCCGAGATTTATGCAAAACAGCACCTTTTTGACCTCGCAATTGAGATATATGAGAAATTAAGTTTGCAAGATTCACAAAAAAGTGTTTATTTTGCCGAACTTATTGAGGGCCTAAAAAAACAGCGCCTCGAAGAAGACAATAAAAAATAATTAAATACATAAAACACAATGTACACATTTCTTGTAATTTTGATTATCATTGCCAGCATTCTGCTCATCTTGGCAGTATTGGCACAGAGTCCCAAGAGCGGTATGGCAGCCAACTTCGGCGCCTCCAATCAGGTAATGGGTGTTCGTCAGACCGCCAACTTCCTTGAGAAAGCAAGCTGGTATCTGGCTATCGGTATCGTAGTTCTCTGCCTCCTTTCGACTGTGGCTATGCCTTCGCAGCAGGGTAGCAGCGACAAGGCTCTCGATACGATTATTGAGGAGGCTACCGCAACTACTCCCGCTATGCCCGACCAGGGTGAGGTTCCCGCAGCCGACACCGAGGCTCCCGTAACCCCCGCCGCTGAGTAATTCAGTCCGACAGCTAGAAAGGGCTAACAAAAGAGATAAGCGAGCCCGACCACTATGGATGTGGTCGGGCTCGCTTATTTTTTCACCCCACTCCCTCACCTCGAGGCGGGGGCATACCTATTTATATAATCCCGCGCGACTATACGAAGACAGCTCCAAGGATGGCAATCGTCACGCCCAACAACAAGGAGCAGTAAATCCTGCGAGTGGGCAACTCCGAGAGATAAAGACGGGCAGTCATCAACAATCCTCCGCACACCAAAAAGAGGATGAAGGGATAGAGCAAACCCACATTGCCCACAAAGAGCAACACCCACATATAACCCATCAGGGCGCCATAGGAGAGAGTGTGCCAACAAAGGGGTGCAAGGAACTCCGCAACAAGCGCTGAAATCAGCACAATAGCCCCCAAAAAGAGCATCTTGCGCAGCAGGAACAACAGGGGCACCTCGGCGAATATCACACCACAGCACACATAGCACAACATCCATATAATTAGGCACATAACCCTCACCCTGCTTCCATCTCGACCATCGCGGCGTACGATGCCGAAGAGGCGCAAAAGGAGCCTGAAAATGTAGGGGATAACAAGAGTGCAGATGACCACATTGCCCAGCACAAAATACCTCAAACTAAAAGGAAACTTCAGTGGCGAAGCGTAGCCATACATAACCATCACAGCCAGCCACAGAGCCATTGTGAGCGGATGAAAAAGAAGGGAGATGGTTTGAGCCGCAACTCTCCCCCAGCGGGATTGGGTATGGGTGGTGGTGGATTGCATAATCGTCAGGATTAAATCTGCTTGCGCAGGCGCGCAACGGGAATCTTGAGCATCTCACGATACTTGGCAACCGTGCGGCGCGCAATGTGATACCCCTTATCGTTGAGAATACCCATCAGCGCCTCGTCGGTCAAGGGGTGTCGCTTGTCCTCCTCCTCGATGCAGTCCGAGAGTATCTGCTTAATCTCGTGGGAGGATACCTCCTCGCCGCTATCGGTCAGCATAGCCTCCGAGAAAAGACTCTTGAGGGGAATAATGCCGAAGTGGGT
>JAZQZA010000053.1:0-9737 GCA_045633765.1 Tidjanibacter sp.
TGGCTACATCCGACTTAGCGCTTGGATTGTGTAGATGAGATTAAAACCAAGTTCAACCTATAATATAAATAAGGTAATAAATGAAAAAAAGGACACCTCTGCGGGTGTCCTTTTGCTTTGTGGAGAATACGAGAGTCGAACTCGTGACCTCTTGCATGCCATGCAAGCGCTCTAGCCAACTGAGCTAATCCCCCTTGTTTTACGGTGCAAATATACGCATTTTTTTAAATAAAAAAGAGTTTTGTGTTTTGTTTTCGTTTTTTCTTCATATATTTGTGGGAACTTTTGTGTGGTATGTGCAAAAGTTGGTACTATAAGGCGAAAAACAAAATTAAAAACAGAGATAATGGAAGTTAAAAAGAACCCCAAAGTAGATCTTGAGAACAAGAAAGGTATCTATCTCGAGATTGGTATGATTTTGTCGTTGGCCCTCTGCATCGTTGCTTTCAGCGTAGGTCAGACAAAGAAGACCATTGAAATTGTTGCAGTGACCGGTCCCGAGGTGGAGGTGGAGCTTGTTGACATCACCAAGACCGAGGAGCCCAAAACTCAGGCCCCTGTTAAGCAGTCGGTAAAACTCATCACCAATATGATCAATGTGGTGAAAGATACCGCTATTATCGAGGACGAGTTTAGCTTCGCCGACTTCACCGAGGAGGAGATCATCGTTGAGGAGGTTGAGGTTAAAGAGGAGGTTGTTGAGGAGCAGGTGTTCGTGAAAGTAGAGCGTATGCCTTCCTTCGCAGGTGGTGACTTGAATACCTTCCGTACTTGGTTTGGTGGCGAGTTCAAGTATCCCGCAATCGCAGCAGAGAACGGTATTCAGGGCCGTGTTGTTGTGAAGTTTGTGATCGAGAAGGATGGTAAGCTCACCAACATCGAGTTCCTTCAGTCGCCCGACCCCGTGTTCAACGAGGAGGTTATCCGCGTGCTGAAGAAATCGCCCAAGTGGTCGCCCGGCTACCAGCAGGATAGGCCCGTGCGCGTAAGCTATGTACTTCCTATCGACATTCGTTTGCAGTAGTCATCGCGCCCGAAAGGGTGTTGGGACGAAATAGAAGAGGGGACTCACCTTTTGGAGGGTCCTCTTTTTTAAGATAATAAAATGGCCTTTTTGGCCCCATTTTAGTACGACATAATAATCTCAAACAACCCCTGCGGGGGTAGATGAAAGAGAATGGCAGAGCAGAATAGCAATATACCGACAATCGAGCGCGACTACCAGAGAGCCGTGCTGGTGGCAGTGTGTCGCGACCGTCAGCCTATGGCGCAGGTGGAGGAGTATCTCGACGAGCTCGAGTTCCTTGCCGAGACGGCCCATATTGTGACCGAGCACCGCTTTGTGCAGAAACTCTCCACGCCTGATAGCCGCTATTTTGTTGGCCCCGGCAAGCTGGAGGAGATAAGGGATTGGTGTGAGGAGAACGAGATTGATGTCATCATCTTCGACGATGAGTTGTCCCCCTCGCAGACTCGCAATATCGAGAAGGTTATCGGTCGCCGCATTTCGGACCGCACACGCCTGATTCTTGATATTTTTGTGCAGAGGGCCCGCACGGCCTACGCCAAGACGCAGGTTAAGTTGGCCCAGTATGAGTATATGCTCCCCCGACTTACGGGTATGTGGACCCACTTGGAGCGCCAGAGAGGTGGTACGGGTACTCGTGGTGGCTCGGGTGAGAGGGAGATTGAGACCGACCGAAGGGTTGTGCGCAACAACATCTCCAAACTCAAGGAGGAACTTAAAAAAATAAACCGACAGATGGCTGTGCAGCGTAGCAACCGTGGCTCGATGGTGAGGGTGGCCCTTGTGGGCTATACCAATGTGGGCAAATCGACGCTTATGAACCTCATAAGCAAGAGCGATGTGTTTGCCGAAAATAAACTCTTTGCAACGCTGGATACGACTGTGAGGAAGGTGGTTTTCGACAACCTTCCCTTCCTGATGTCGGACACTGTGGGCTTCATCCGCAAGTTGCCCACACAGCTTGTGGAGGCCTTCAAATCGACGCTCGACGAGGTCAGGGAGGCCGACCTGCTGATTCACGTTGTGGACATATCCCACCCCGCCTTTGAGGACCAGCTCAATGTTGTGAAGCAGACCCTGGCGGATATTGGTGCGAGTGATAAGCCCGTATTTTTGGTCTTCAACAAGATTGACGCCTACACCTGGACCCCCAAGGAGGAGGACGACCTGACACCCGCAACGAGGGAGAATATCTCGCTTGAGGAGTTGCAGAGGAGCTGGATTGCCAAGGCCAATACGCCTTGCATCTTCCTGTCGGCCAAGACCAAGGAGAATATCGATAAGTTCCGCACGGACCTCTACGGTATGGTGAGGGAGATTCACGCGGGACGCTATCCGTTCAACAATTTCCTCTATTAGGCAAGAGAGCAATCACAAAACTCATATATAATATATAAAAGGTATGGTACACATTCTGGACAAAGAGAGTTCTATTCTCAATAAGTTTTTGGCGGAGATTCGCGATGTGAACATTCAGGGAGATAGTATGCGCTTTCGTCGCAACTTGGAGCGCATAGCCGAGGTTTGTGCCTATGAGATTAGTCGCACACTCAACTACACTCCACAGATTGTGGAGACTCCTCTTGGTGAGGCGCAGATTATGCTTTGCAGCGATAAAGTGGTGTTGGCCACCATTTTGCGCGCGGGCCTTCCCTTCCATCAGGGTTTTCTCAACTACTTCGATGGCGCGCAGAACGCCTTTGTTACAGCCTATCGCAAACACCACAAGGATGGCTCGTTTGAGGTGAAGGTGGAATATATCTCTTGCGGTCAGCTGGAGGGCAAGATTCTCATTCTGGTAGACCCAATGCTCGCAACGGGCACCTCGCTTGTCTACTCCTATGAGGCGTTGGTGGCCAAGGGTGGCGCACCCAAGGAGTTGCACGTTGCTGCCGTTATTGCCAGCGAGGCTGGCGTAGAGTATGCAGAGAAACATCTGCCCCACGGCACCCACATTTGGTGTGCCTCTGTGGACCCCGAACTCTCGGCCCAGAGCTACATCATCCCCGGCTTGGGTGATGCCGGTGACTTGGCCTTTGGCTCAAAACTCGACTAATTGTCCCACTCGCTGATTTAGTGGGATTTCGATAAAGAGAACAACCATTTGCCTCTCGGACCTCCGAGGGGCAAATGGTTTTGCTTTTTTTGTATGGGATGTACCCCGAGTTTCTATTTTTTTTGTTATTTTTGCCCCAAATAGGTGTTTTATTTAACCTGAAGCTATACTTACATTTAACTGAAAACACATTAACCAATTATCTGATAACTACTTATGAAAAAGTTTTTCAAATTTGCGACAATGCTTTTTGCATTCGTGGCTATGGGTTTGACTGCTTGCGTAGATGAGCCCGAACCCGAACCTACACCCGCGGATCCCTTTGAGGGTGCTGCATTGGAGGTAAAACTTGTAGGTGCCGATATTGAGGCTGCCACCGTTTCGGTGAATGCAGAGGTGCTCAATGTTGTGAGCTACATCGTTCTGCCCGTGGAGGGTGAGATGACCGCTCCCACCGCCGAGGATATTTTTACCGATGGTACCCTTGTGGCGCTCGAGAAAGAGGGTGCTACTCAGGTGACCATTCGTGACCTTCAGCCCGAGACCCAGTATGTTACCTATTGGGCTGGTCGTATCTCGGCCGACAAGGTTTGGAGCGAGGTTAAGGAGTTCAAGTTCAAGACTGCTGCCGAGCCCATCATCCCCGTTCTGACCGCAAAACTTGGTGCTGTGGAGTCGACCACCGCCGAGATTAAGGTTTATGCCGAGAACATTTCGCGTATTGCCTACCTTGTTAAGGAGGCCGACGAGGCTGACGAGGCTCCCAATATTCAGGTGATTTTCGCAACCGGTAAGAGCGTGAATATGGAGAATGGCGACAACCTTGTTACCATCAATGCCCTCTCGCCCAAAACCGACTATGTGGTTTACATCGCCGGTGAGATTGCTGTGATTGAGGAGTATATGGATGAGATTGTTACCGTTAAGGGTATCAGGACCACCGACTTTGCCGATGACATCACCGTTCGCGACGTTCACTACCGCGGTTTCACTGTGGATGTGAAGGTAGATCCCAAAGTTAAAGAGCAGAACCACGCCATCAAGTGGGCAACAATGAGCCTTCAGACCTATCGTGCTCGTGGCAATGCCGACTATTTCGCACTCAACATCCACGACACCGCTTGGGGTGGTATCAACCTCTTCCAGGAGAGCCGCTCGCTCATTATCGACGAGGCACACAGCCTCTTCGATGCAGGTGGTGGCCAGATGGAGACCTACTACGACCCCATCGTTCCTGGTCAGCCCCAGGTACTTGTAATGGGTGAGTACCGCCGTGGTGAGCACTGGGGTGGCTATGGTATGGGCTACTATCGTCCTATGTTTGACGAGGCGAACTACCTTATTGACAAGAACGCAGATCCCACCATCGACGAGGCTGCTTATTGGACCGGTCTTTACCAGAGGGTTCTTGTTCAGGTTCAGAAACCCGAGCCTCTGCCCGAGAATCTGATTGAGGTTGAGATTACTCCCGAGCCCGACGATGCACAGGTGAAAGTGTGGGCCGATGAGTCTATCGACCGCGTTGCTATTATGATTATGAGTGAGGCCGAGTACAATGTTGCAAGGAGCAGGATTGACGAGGAGCACTTCCAGTGGTTTGCAACCTCCTACGATGCATTGATGGGTGGTGTGTCTATGACTGTTGATCCCTACAACGCAGATTATGGCTTCAATGGTACCATCCAGACCGCCATTAGCGATTATCTCTATGACATTCCCCGCGACTCGAAATTCTGGGTATATGTTGTAGGTATTCGTGGCGATGTTGAGGGTGATGGCATTATGGATGGCCACGAGCAGGTGTGCAAACACTTTGAGTTCTATCTGCCCCAGCCCACCAAACCCGCACCCGAGCTGGTTGTAACCGCATTGGAGTCGACCTCTCCCTATGAGGTTTCGTTCAACATCAAGTGCCCCACCAAGGATGCCGAGACCGCAAAGGCTATCGCCAACTATGAGAAAGAGTGGCTGATGGAGGGTATGAGCGCACAGGAGATCGTTGACAACTACGGTTCGATGCTCGGTACTGTTGAGATTCTCAAGATCAACTCCGACGAGGGCTTGACCGTTAATCTTCCCTCGCGTCCCAACGCCAAGACCTATCTTGCTGCAATGGTTGCCAACGATGAGGGTACCGAGACCTTCTCCGAGGCTGTTGTTGCACAGTCGCTCCAGGAGCCCGCTGCCGAGAGGGTAGAGAGCGCACTCTTCGAGAGCCTCAAGGGTGAGTGGACCGCTTCGGCAACCGTTTCCTATAGCCTCTACGATGTGGAGCAGGAGGTTTATATCCCCGAGACCGCAACCCACACCTGCGACATCACCATCGGTGATTTCGAGTATCCCGAGAACCTCGACGAGAAGGCTTATGCCGTATTCGAGAGCTTCGGTGTTAGTCGTGAGACCGCAGATGTTTACTACAAAGAGTTCAAGGCTGCTGCCAAGACCTTCCTTGACAACACCCGCGCACAGAACCGTATCCTCGTGAACGGCTTCGACTTCGGTGGCGATCTGCTTCCCTACTTCCAGTACTCCGATCCTTACAGCCTCTTTATCTCGGATACCTATAACGGCTTCACCAGCGAGATGCCCATCTACGACTTCGGTCCCAAGTGGTTCCTCGAGATTGCTGCCGACGGTACCGTTAGGGCTCCTTTCAATGTGAACTACTTTACTCCTATGTCGAGCTGGTTTGCAGAGATGGGTGCTATCTATGAGTCGCACTTTGTTGCCTACGATCCCGTGAACAAACTCCCCGTAGGTTATATGGGCGATGCAGAGGGTAATGTAGTTAATGGCTACTTCCCCGTTGAGGTTTCCGAGGATGGCAACACCATCACTCTGAAGCCTATGCCTTACGGTGATTTGAACTTCTATCCCAACTCGGCAATCTACTACGGTAGCGATCGTTATAGCGTGAGTGTTGCTGTTACTTCGGATGTTGTCCTCACTCGCAAGAGCGCTGCTTCGGTTGCTCCTGCCAAGGCTAAAGCCAAGAAGGCTGGTGCTGTGAAGACCGAGCGCGTGAAGGCAAATCAGCAGATTAAGAGCCCTGCTCGTCCTATGAGCCGTACCGCTATCGGCAAGAAGGTTGAGTATAAGGGTATCGGTGGCCCCAAGAACCGCTCTATGGAGCAGAGGGCCGAACTCTGGTTTGAGGGCCGTCGCTAATAGCTTCGACAATCCCGCAACCCTCTCTTGAGGGTATAAATAAAGGAGCCGGTGTGAGATTTCACACCGGCTCCTTTGTTGTATCTATGTCGCTTGGCCCGAGGCCTAAAAATACAATCCTATGGTGCAGTAGCTTGTGCGGTTGTAGATTGTGGGGCCGAAGGTGTAGACGGGGGTTAGCGCATAGCGATTGTGGCCCTCAATGTAGAAGTTAGCCATCCTTACGCCGAGGCTCCACTGCCATCCGTACTCCTGCCTCTCAAGGCCCAAAAAGTCCACCGAGCTGTCCACACCATCCTGCTTGGCCAGAAGGTTGTGGGAGAAGTAGCCGCCCACGGTGGCGTACAGACACGAGGAGCCCTTCGTCTTGAGCATAAACTCAACGGGGATGGTCACTGCGCCCGTGGTGATGGTCTGTGCGGGCCCGAAGGGCTCGTCAATGTCCTGGGGGGTGAGGGCCTTGCGCTGCTCGTAGGTTATGCCCGTGCGGAAGCCAAAATACTTGTAGGTGTAGAGGGCGGAGAGGCCAAGGTTCCACGCGCGCGCCTCGCGGCCCTGAATGGCCGTTCCGGGGTAGAGGTGGTGGTTGCTGCCCCACGCATAGGTGATGCCGAGCAGCAGGTTGTTGTTGCCGCTGTTGTGCTTGCGAGCAACCTTGCCGGAGGAGGTAACCTCTGGGGCCTGGTCAATCGCCACAATCATCTCGGCGAGCGACTTTGTGATGGTGGTAAGCCCATTGTAGTTGATGCGCGAGGCCACATCTTCGGGCTGGTGGTAGGCCGAATCGTCGCCTGTGGTGAGCGAGAGGGTTGGGATGTTTTTCTGCGCAAACGACTCGGTGTCGGTAGCGGTAAGAAAGCTTGTCTCAAATCGCTTGGTTTTGATTTCAAGGCCGTTGTTTTTGGCCACACGAGCGATTATGTCCTCCGAGCCGTTGAGGGTGCCGACACCCTCCACGATGAGCCCCCCCTTGCCCAGACGACCGACCATATCCATATTAATCATCACCTTCACATCCTCGGTGCGGAGCCTATCGGCCAAATCTTGAGAGCCGTGAAGACCAATCTCTTCGGCGTCAAAGGCGGCAAAAATGAGGGTGTGGGTGGGTTTGTAGTTCATTGCCGAGAAGAGCCTTGCAAGCTCAATCAGGGCAGCCGTACCCGAGGCGTTGTCGTTGGCACCGGGATGGAGCTCCTCGTCCTCAATGCCGAGGTGGTCGTAGTGGGCGCCGATGACGATATATTTGTCCCTGTTTATACCGTCAATGCGTGCCACCACATTGCGAAAGACGCCGTCCTGAAAGGCGGTGGTGAAGGGGTGGAAATAGTCGGCCCTCTCGAAGGGCTTCAGGCCGAGGGAGCCAAACTCGTTGCCGATGTACTCGGCGGCCAGACGAGCACCCGTAGAGCCTGCTTTGCGCCCCTCAAGAGTGGGGCTGGTGAGAAACTCCACGTGCTCTTCGAGCCTCTGGGACATACCCTCGGGTTGTGCGAATGCAAAAAGTAGCGACGCTCCGAGCGTCGCTACAAGTAATAAGAATCTCTTCATATTTTACTCTGCTATAATGAGATAGTAGTTCTTCTTGCCCTTCTGAACAAGGAGGTATTTGCCTGCAATGAGCTCCTCGGTGGTCACAGCCTGATAAGGGTCCGCAACCTTCTCCTTGTTGAGCGACACGCCGCCGCCCTGAATGAGCTTCCTCAACTCGCCTTTGGATGGGAAGATGGGGGCTTTCTCCACACAGAGGGTGAGGAAATCAACGCCTGCGGCGAGCTCCTCGGCCGAAACTTTGTATTGGGGCACACCCTCGAATACCTGAAGGAAGGTCACCTCGTCGATGGTCTTGAGGGCCTCGCCGGCACCTGCACCAAAGAGAATACCGCTGGCAGCCACAGCCTTCTCGTACTCCTCCCTCGAGTGAATCATCACGGTAATCTCCTCTGCCAGACGCTTCTGGAGTTTGCGCTCGTGGGGAGCGGCCTCGTGCTCGGCAATCAGCGTGTCGATGGTCTGCTTGTCGAGGAGTGTGAAGATGCGGATGTAGCTCTTGGCGTCCTCGTCGCTCACATTGAGCCAGAATTGGTAGAACTTGTAGGGCGAGGTGTAGCGTGCGTCGAGCCACACATTGCCGCTCTCGGTCTTACCGAACTTGGTGCCGTCGGCCTTCTTGATGAGGGGGCAGGTGAGCGCAAAGGCGTCGTTTGCGCCCTTCTTGCGGCGGATGAGCTCCGTACCGGTGGTGATGTTACCCCACTGGTCGCTACCGCCGAGCTGGAGTTTGCAGCCGTGAGCCTCGTAGAGGTGGTAGAAGTCGTAGCCCTGCACGAGTTGGTAGGTGAACTCGGTGAACGACATACCGTCGCCCTCGCCATTGAAACGCTTCTTCACAGAGTCCTTGGCCATCATATAGTTCACGGTGATGTGCTTACCTACATCGCGGATGAACTCGAGGAACGAAAACTCCTTCATCCAGTCGTAGTTGTTCACAAGGATTGCCGCATTGGGGGCGTCGCTATCGAAGTCGATGAGTTTCGAGAGCTGCTTTTTGATGCACTCCTGATTGTGGCGCAGGGTTGCCTCGTCGAGGAGGTTGCGCTCCTGCGATTTGCCCGAGGGGTCGCCAATCATACCTGTTGCACCACCCACAAGTGCGATGGGGCGGTGGCCACAACGCTGCAGGTGTTTGAGTATCATTACACCCACCAAGTGACCGATGTGCAGCGAGTCTGCTGTGGGGTCAATGCCGAGGTAGGCGGTTGTCATCTCTTTCTGGAGTTGCTCTTCGGTTCCGGGCATGATGTCGTGAATCATACCTCTCCATTTCAATTCTTCTACAAAATTTGCCATTGTTATCTTCTTCTTTTTTAGTTTTTTCTCTCTTACTCCATATCAAGCCCGAGGTCCTGAATGAAGGTGTTCAGCTCGGGGTTTTTCTCCACAAGGAAGTGAACTTTGTCGATGGTGCGGTGGGGGAGCGAGCCCTCCTGCTCGGCCTTCACCTCAATATCCAATATTATGCTACCCTCCACTCCGCAACATTGGTTGAGCATCTCGGTAATCTCGGGTTGGTTGCGCAGCAGGTCGTCGCGGATAATCTCGGTCGGAACACTCAGCGACAGGGTGTGGCCACTCACCTTCGTATTCATCATAGCGTTGCCCAGGCGGGGATGCTTGCTGGTGAGTTGCTCAATGAACTTGCTCCACTCTTTGTTTATCTTTTGCTGGGTCTGCGGGTCGTAGTAGACCGCCTTGTCGCCCTCCTCGCCCTTGAAAGCACGACCGCTGATGATGTCGCCAATGGAGCTACCAAAGAGCTTTTTGGTTGTCTCCGAGCCTCCCGACTTGGGGGTTGTGTCCGTTGTTGCCACACCCAGCGTTGCGCCTCCCATCGTTGCACTCACCATTGTTGCTACGGGCCTCTGTGGCTCACCTCTTTGTGGCTCGGGGGCCGGTGCGGGAGCCGCTTGGGGCTCGGGAGTGGGAGCC
>JAZQZA010000054.1:0-28444 GCA_045633765.1 Tidjanibacter sp.
ACTTAACAACGGTGATAGCCTTACCTGCGGTTGCAGCGGGCTGGCCAAAGAGCTGACCGTTCTCATCGTCACCCGAGAAGTAGCCAATAAGCTCAAGGGTGGGGGTTACCGAACCCACCGAGGGGGTGGTTACCAGCGAAGGATAGGTGTGAACTTTGGCTACGGTGCCGTCCTCGTTCAGAGCGATGATGAAACCTGTGTAGCTCTTGTTGGGCTCGGTTGCGCTCGAGTCGATGGTGTAGTCACCCTTCCAAGCATAGCTGTCGAGAACCATTGCCATAGTGTAGGTGGGATCGAAGGAGAGCATCATCTCCAAGTAGAACTTAAGCTCCTCAACGATAGCGTTGCAGATGGCAGCCTCATCGAAGGTGCCGTCCTCGCACGAGCCGAAGAAGTAGGCGGTACTCTCATCCGACGAATCAACATCTACTGCAAAACCATAGGCGGTGACATTCCTGGGGCTGAGCTCAAAGGTTGCATCCTCGGGCTTGGGAGCGGGGAGTGTGCGGATTTTAGCCACAGTGGGAGCGGTGGTTACGCCGCCCGAGTAGCCGATAGCCATCACATAGTACTCGGTGTCGGGCGAGGCAACTTTGTACTTGTAGTTGGGACCATTCTCGGTGTAGTCCTGCACGCCCTTATAGAGCATAAAGCCCATATCGAGCCAAGACTTATTCTGTGCGATGAATGCGTCGGCAAGCTCCTGGTCGGTCGAAACACCATCGTAGGGGCCCTGAATCCAGGTGAAGGTCTCCTCATTGTTGCTGGGGGTAATCAGCAGGTCGAAACGGTTGGTCTCGGGGTTGGAGAGCTGGATGTCGAAGGTGAGGTCCGAGAGAGCCACATCGCCGCTCTGGAAGCTACCGCTCTGGGGATCGGAGATTACATAAATCTGGCCATCCTCATAAGCACAAGCTGCAACCATATAGGTATATTCGGTGTTGGCATTGAGGTTCTTGGCTGCGAGGCTAACATCGCCACTGTAGAAAAGACCATCCCAGAGTGCATCCATAGGATAGCCCTGTCCGAGATATTGGTCGAGCTCGCTTGCAAGGTATGCAGTGTAGAACTCCATATCGGTCATCTTGTACTGGCCTGCGGGATCGGTGTAGGCGTCGTACATAGCGCTCTCAACGATGAAGAGGTGGTATTTCTGTGCCTTGTCGGAGGGAACAACCTTGATGGTGGCGGAGGTGCCCTCAACGGTGGCGGTTACCTCAAAGGTGCACTGTGCAACCTCCATCTCCTCGGTGGTGAAGGGGTTGCAGTTGGGCTCGGTGGTGGCCTCGTAGTTCTTCTCTGCATCCACGCCGAAGACTACCAGCGAGTAGTCGGTGGCGGGAGCAAGGCCGCTAACGGTGATGTCACTAATTTTGCCCTTCGAGGTGATTGTGGGCATATACTCGGCCATAGTCTTACCCGACGCGGCGGCAATGGCCTTGAGCTCTGTCATAATATCCTTTGCGAGCTGCTCGCCAACACCCGAAGCGTCGAGCATACTCTCGGGAACAACGATTGCCAGATACTCGGCCTCGTTCACGCTGGGGGTTACGGTGTAGAACACAGCGGTCTCGGTAACGCTGTTAATCTCCACCTCAAAGGTGAGTTCCACGGGTTCGGGCTTGGGCTCTGGTTTGGGCTCTGGTTCGGGCTCGGGAGTGGGCTCACAACCTGCAACGAAGAGTGCCATCGCACCCAGAAGGATTGTCGAAAATAGGCGTAATTTTTTCATTGTTTTGATGTTTTAGGGGTTAATTTATAGAACTAATTTGGTTTTCGATATTTCGTTTCGTAAAATTGTAGTTATTACAAATCTGCATTTAGTGCGAATTTACTACATTTTTTTCGAATTTCCAACTCTTCGCCGAGTTTTCTGTCAATTTTTCCCTCTATGGCAATAAAAAACGGGCAGGAGAGCGATTCTCCTGCCCGTTGGGGTTACAAAACCTGCGGCTCTTTTTAGAACTTACCTACATTATAATAGATGTCCTTACCCTCGGGGGTGTACATAGCCTCAAGGCGGTCTGCGAAGTACTCCTCAACCTTACCACGAACAACCTTCATAGTGGAGTTGATGAGGTGGTTCTGCTCGGTGAAGGGCTCGCCCAGCAGTGCGAAGGTTGCGGGCAACCAGCGCTCGGGGAACTGACCCTCATACTTACCGCCCTTCTTGTACTCGTTCAGGTCGGCCTGCACGAGTTCTACAATCTTCCTCTGGCCCTCCTCGCTATCGAGCGAGAGTTTCAGGGGGGCGAGAGCAGCCTTCATAGCCTCCTTATTGGGGGAGATGAGAAGGGTGGTGTAGGGATCCTGGTTGTTGTGGAGAATTGCGTGGTCGATGAACTTCGAGGTCGAAACATAGGCCTCCTCGATGCCCTCGGGGCAGTATTTCTCACCATCGGCAGCAATCAGAAGGCTCTTGAAGCGGCCATAAACATAGAGGAGGTCGCCCTTGATGGCACCCATATCGCCGGTGTACAACCAGCCGTCCTTGTCGGTCTCGGCAGTGGAGCTCTCGTTCTTCCAGTAGCCCATCATCACATTCTCGCCTTTGCAGACCATCTCGCCCTTCTCGCCCTCGGGAAGCTCGTTGCCGTCGGGGTCGCAAATCTTCATCTCGAAGGGTTTAACCATCACGCCGCTCGAGCCGAACTGGTACCTGCGGGGACCGTTCGACGAGATAACGGGAGTAGCCTCGCTGAGGCCGTAGCCCTGGAACATAGGCATACCAACAGCCATAAAGAATACCTGCAACTCTTTGTCCAGGAGTGCGCCACCACCAACGAAGAATTTCATCTCACCACCGAAGCCCTCGCGAACTTTCGAGAAGACTAGTTTGTCGAAGAACCAAACGAGGGGTTTGCGCAGAGCCTTCAGGCCCTTGCCGCGCTCCTTGTCGCTGTTGCCGTTGTAGGCAATAGCGTTCTTGAGGCCCCAATTGTAGAGGGTCTCAACGAATTTACCTTTAGCCTTGATGCTGGTCTCGATGTTCTTCTTGAAGTTCTTTGCCAGAGTGGGCACCGAGAGGATTACGTGGGGCTTAATCTCCTTGATGTTGATGGGGATATTCTTGAGGGTGGCGTTGCCGGTCTTACCAGCCTGTACGGTGGCCACCTGTGCGCCCTTGTGCATAAAGATATAGAAGCCCACAACGTGTGCAAAGCAGTGGTCCAAGGGGAGGATGATCAGGGTACGCCAGTCGCTCTGGATGTCCATCAGAGTGAGCGACTGCTCCACATTGGCGGTGTAGTTGCGGTGCGACAGACAAACGCCTTTGGGGTCGGCGGTGGTACCGCTGGTGTAGGTGATGGTTGCAAGGTCGTCGTTCTGGATGGCCTGACCAATCTTCAGGAAGCCCTCCTTATCCTCGGCCAGCAGCTCGCGGCCCATAGCCCTTACATCCTCAATCGAAATCTCCTTCTCCTGCAAATCCTCAACGGGGTCGAGCACTACAACCTTCTCCACCAAGGGGAGATCGTTGATGATGCGGCGAATCTTTGCGAGCTGGCCTTTCGACACAACAATCCATTTGGTGTCGGAGTGCCTCAGGCGGAACAACAGGTCGTTGCTCTCCTCGAGTTTGATCGACAGAGGTACATTGGCAGCACCTGCGTAGAACATTGCGAGCTCCGACATAATCCAGAGGTTCCTACCCTCCGAGAGGAGCGACATATTATCTTTGGGAGCCACGCCCATCTTTACGAAACCTGCACCAATCTCATAGACGATGTCACGAGTCTGGGCGTAGGTAGTATCGGTCCAAGTGTTACCGATTTTCTCTTTCAGAAAAACATTGCTGCCATAATTGGCAACCGACTCTTCAAAAAGGTCAACTAGAGTTTTCTTCATAGTTTAGTTTTTTAATTAAGTTTTATTCTTTAGTTTTCGTTAGTTTCGTTGTTTTCTCTGGAGCCATCCGAGCGGGGCTACTTCACGATGAGATCATCGAGGGCCACCTTGGGAACATAGTGGGTGCCCTGCTCATCGCGATAGTAGTTGTGATTCTCCTCGGCGGAAATCTCCACCAGCTCAATCTTCTCGGCGGGTTTTCCGATGGCAATCACCAGCAGAGGCTCATAGGGAAGTCCCAGAGAGTCCTTCACGGGCTGCTTGTCGAAGGCGCCGATGCAGATGCCGCCCAGACCCATCTCCACAGCCTTCAGGAGCATACTCTGTGCCGAGATGCCGAGGTCGATGTAGACATAGTGGTCGGGGGTGGGAGTTGTGGCACAAACGACAATGAATGCCCTTGGCTCGGTGCCCTCGAAGGGGAGTTTAAGCTCCTTGAGAGCGCCTCCCAGACGGATGTAGGGAAGTACTTTGTGGGCCTCCTCGTGGGTTACGGGGCGGAAGCGCAGAAGCTGTGAGTTGCGTGCCGAGGGGATTCGGGTATTTACACCGATGATGGTTCGGAGCTGGTCGGGGCGGACAACAAAAGAGTTGTCATAGCCTCGGTAGCTACGATTCCTGTCGAGGAGTTTGTTGAGTGAGAGGGCCGAGGATTTCCTCTTTGCGGGGCCTGCGGCTCTGTACTCCTCCATCTTTTTTTCAAGATAGTTATCTGCCATAACTCGGGAATATCACACAAATATATGTATTTTTATCCGAAGAGCCAACTTTTCATCTCTTTATTTTCTACGATGCCCAAAATGGTGAAATCGCCGAAGGGTGGGAAGAGTAGGGGGTGGGAGGAGTACAACTGCCACCGTGGGTGACAGACCACTATCCTCAGTAAGGCCGACAAAAAAGGACAGCCCCCGCAAAGGAACTATCCCTCTTTGTAGTATAGACCCTAAATTAGATGAAATTCGAAACTTTAATAGCGACAGTGCCTTCGTTGCCGTTGACTGTATCCGATGTTCTTTCGGGATGAAATTCTACCGTAATCCACTTTGTGACAAATGTCGATTTTGTGCAAGAGTGATAGTAGTATACTCTAAAGCGATAACTACCCAACTCTTCTACAACTATGGGTAGTCGATAATTGTGCCAGTAAACTCCTTCATCCTCTGGTAAATATCCATAATAGTCAGTGCAGATATATGGACCAACGGAATTGTGTGTTTTAACCCACGGATAGTCGGCTGATAATTCGATAGTTCCATTGTGTTCCAGACTGATGTAGGTGGGGTGATATGTGAAGTTTGGTTCCGCATCTTCTGTTCTCCAGAATGAAATATAGGCGAGGTATCCAGATTCGATATTTCCGGGACTTAAAATCTCGTGTGATTTGTAGTATTGCCAAATATATTCACCTTTGTCATTGGTGCATTCCGGAGTAAGGGTTATTATCATATCTTCAAGCAGTTGCGCATTTTCAAAGTCAAATGAGATTGGAAATAGCTCTGTCGCATTTTGAGGACAATCACAAACATCAGTGTCTATTTGCTCACAAGATAATGCAAGAAGAGAGATAAGAGAAACTATTAGAATTATGTATGAGTGTCGCATACTACTTATTAATATACTCCGTATAAATAAAGAACAAACCTAAAGTGACGCATCGCTTTAGGTTTGTTCCTTTGAATGTCGATTATTTGTAGTCGTAGGTGATGGTCTGTGTGAGGTTGTCGTTGGTAACAACATTGGTCACATAGGTACCTGCAGCGCTATCCACGGTCACGAAGAATACCAGGCGGCAATTCTCCGCTACCCAATGTTTCTTGGCGTTGTCGCTATTGGCTGCATCCTCTTTCATCTTCATCACAAAGACATAGTCGGCAGTATCACCGGCAGCAAGCGTGCCGAGCGAGTGGCCTGCAAAGTTGTTGGAGCCCTCGGGGCGGCTGTCGGCAATGCGCACAGCGGCCTCGTGGGTGTTGAAATCAACGCCATCAACCTTGCAACCATTGTTGTACTGCATACCATAGATGCCGTCCTCCACGAGCCAAGCACCAATGCGGTAGTTGCCAGCCTCGGCAGCCTTAACGGTAGCGTGGGCTACAACAATGCCATCGGCGTAGTCAATCTTGGCCGAAATGCCGGCTTTGGCATTCTCCGAGAGAGAGTTGTTAATCTGTGCTTTGAGCTGCTTGAGGTTGTTCTCATAGCCGGTATTGCCGAGCGAATAGCGCATATCGCAGATGACGGTGGGGTAGCCACTCACGCCAAAGGCACCACTCAAATCGCTATACTCCTGGGGATACATAGGATCTGCGGTGGAGTAGGTGTGTACGGCACCCAACACAAACTTGTCGCCAAACTCTGCATCATCGGCGAGGGTGTGGAGAGCTGCAATGAAGAAGGGGCAGTAGCCACACTCGGTACCGGTGAACTGGGTAACGAACATTCTCTTGTTGAACGAGGTGTTGTTGGGCTGGGGGTCGATTGCGCGCGAAGGAATGGCGAAATCAACAGCGGTGAGTGCCAGGGGTTTCTCGCGGGTGTCGCCGGGGCCGCTATTGCGGGCTGCCCAGAGCGAGCGTGTGCCAACCTCCTTGGGAGCATAGATTGCGAGTTTGTAGCTGCCGCCGTTCACATCGGTGACATCCTTCGACTCGAGAGCGATGGTCTCGTTGGTGTCAAGGTCATAGAAGGTAACCTTCGAGGGGTCGATAACCTCGCCTTTGTAGCGCACGATGATAAGGCACTCATCCACACCCTTCTGGAAGACGGTGGCAGTTGCGCGGAGCGACAGACCGCTCTCCTCGATGGGCGAGAGGTCAAGACCACCCACCTGTACGGCCTCAATCATAAACTCCTCGGATTTGTGCTCCTGGTAGCCAATCTGGATGGTGTACATACCTGCAGTGGTGGTCGAGAACTTCATTTCGGGAAGCTCGGTAGCCACACCATTAACGGTGGCGGTGAGCTCGGAGGCTTCGAGTGCATTGCCATCAAAAGTGGCGGTGAACTGAACGGCGTCCTGGCCATCGGCAGCAATTACAAGGGCCGAGGCTTTTGCCTTGAAGCCCTCGCCGGTTTTGTTGGGGCCATCCTCATTGTTGGGGTTGGGGCCGCAAGCTACAAGTGCGAGAGCCGAAACGGCCGCCAAGAATTTAAGCATTTTCATTTTCTCTTACTCTTTATTATAATTTAGTATCGTTCTCTTTAGAAGGTTGCGCTCACAAGCAGGTTGAAGCCTGTGTAGGCGGGGGTGTAGCGGCATACGCCACCCGAGCAAATCATACCCGCACGGTTGCGACCATAGCTGAGCTGAACCCTTGCAGGGCCGTAGGTGTAGCTTGCGCCCACGCTATAGTAGTTCACCTTGTCAGTGAAGGAGTCGATGCGCTGGTGGTTGTACATATCGCTAACATAGAAGGTGAGCGAGTGGGGGAGCTGGAGCTCCACCAGAGCTGCCATCCAGTCGCCCTCGTAGTCGTTGGAGTAGAGATACTGCAACTCGCTCCTGACGGAGGTGTTGGTGTTGATTTTGTAGGTCAAATCGGCAACAAAGGTGTGCGAAGTGAAGAGCATATCCACGAAACCCTTGTTGGGGTTGCGTTTCTGCATAGTGTAGAGGAAGACGCTCTTGAACGACTTGTTCCACTTGCGCTCAACATCCACATTGAAGTCCATCCAGGTAAGGTTGCCATACTCCTGATTGTGTGCAATCGAGAAGTTGGTGTGGAACTGCCAATAGGTGCGGCGACTATCCTTGATGCGGTAATAGGCGTCGGCCTGTGCAGCTACCTCGCTGTGGGTATTTACCTGATGGGGCTCAAGGTTGGCAAGCATATAAGTATGCTGGCGCGTGAGAGCGGGGATGTAGTTGAGGGTGTTGCCGAGGCTGGTGTCGTAGATCGACAGGCGGGTGCCCATATTCTTCAGCATACGGCCCTGAGCCATAATGTTGAAGGTGCCCACCGAGAAGGAGGCCTCACCCAGAACGGCCATACCGCTGTGGGCCTCGAAATCGACAGCCTCCGAGAGGTCTTTGCTCTTGGCTACAAACTCTGCTTTTGCCGAGAGGTTGCCGTGGCCGAAGCTCGCCCTACCCGATATGAGGTGAACCAGGGGCGAGGTAAGGCCGGCCATCTCGAAGATGTTACCACCGAAGAAGTCCTCGCTGCCCTCCTTATAGAGGCTCTCGTGGCGGGCTACATAGCTACCCTCCAAAGCGAGCATACTCTCGTTCCAACCCAGAGCATTGGCCATATTGAAACTTGCATCCACACCGGCAACGAGTGAGCCTGCGTGGCCCAGCACTGCCAAGCGGGGACGGCCCGCAAAGGCCTTGATGGCGATGTCGTCGGTCACATTCATAGTAAATCTCACACCCTGCGTTGCGGAGTTCACGCCGAGTTGGCGGTCCTCAAAGCTACGATAGGCAAGACCACTGCCAAACTGCTCAAAGAAGTCGCCGGCAGTAACCTCAAACCTGTCGCCACGGTAGGTGAGGAACATCTGCGAGAGCGCAAATGTTGGGTTTGTGGCACCCGCATTGCGGATGTCGTCGTAACCGATGAGCGCGGGCAGATAGGCATCACCCTGCAGACCTGCGCTCCAGCGACCGTTGGTGTAGAGCACCTTGAGGTAGTCGTTCGAGCCGAAGGGAATCTGGCGGTTGCCCAGAACTGCGTCATCGAGGTAGAGAATGGAGTTGGACTCCACGCTACCGGTGAGTGTGCCACCGGCGAGTGGAATCTGTGCGCTTGCGGTGGCCAGGGAGCCGAGAGCAAGCAGAGAAATAATTAGTCGCTTCATCTCTTTCAATTTATTGTTGATTATCAAATTTCGTTGTGTTTTTTCCTGCGGAGTGGATTAGTTGCGACGGGCACCACGGCGAGTCTCAAACCACCTCTCACCCCTCTGCTCCTTGGTGAGGTTCATCTCACCCTCAACAAACTTAACCTCGGTCGAGGGTGTGATTGCTGTGCGGCTTGCAGGACGAGCGGGAGTGTTGATCTTCTGATTGCTCCTTACGCGCTCGTTCTCAAATTTACCCCTCTGGCGTACCACTTTGGCGGGAGCAGCCGAGGCGGCAGACTTGCGGGTGAGGACAACCTCCGAAACAACTTTCACCGACATAGAGTACTGGTTGCCACCGAAGTAGAGCGCAGCGTTGGGATAGTAGCTGATGCCGCTGTGAACCATAGGTTTAACGGTGATGGTGTTGCCGTCCTCGGAGATCTCTACGGGGAAGTGACCATTTACGGCATTGCCCTCGGCGTCGCCCAAGTAACCTACGGGGATGCTGTTGATGGGGTCAAATGCGATAAAGTGCGACTCGTAGAGGGCACCGTAGGCGGTGTACCAGCTTGCCATAGGGCTAAAGTAGTTTACATTGAAAGGTGCGCTCACGCTACCGTCGGCAGCAACCTCAAGGAACCACTTGGGACCGAAGTCGTAGATGGGCATCTCGCTGGTGTAGCCGTTGTAGCTATCCGACACGAAGAGGCTGTAGGGATCTCTGTAGGCAAAGTAGTCCACAACGTGGCCACCAAAGTCGAATCCGTTCATAAGGATACGGTTCTGTGCGCGAGTGTTGTCGTTGAAGGTCTTGGCAGCAGCCTTGAACTCCTCGTAGTAGGCATCAACCTCCTCGCGAGAGATGTTGTGGTTCTCGAAGGTCTCATAGTCCTTCTCATACAACTTCTCGGGATACTCGATGTCGCCAACGGTAACATCGCAGGTGAAGGTCTCAGTAAATTGGTCGTAGTCCTGTTTCTCCTCGTTGTAGATGCCATAGCCAACGGTTGCCGAGGCAATCCACTCGCCCTTGAGGCTCTCGAACAGTTCGCTCTCAACCCTCTCTGCTGCGGGCTCATAGGGGGTCTGTGCGATGGCTGCCTCCGAGTAGGTCTCGATACCCTCGTCATTGGCCACCATAGCGGCAAGATAGGTCTTCTCGTTGGGGCGCGAGGGGTAGGTTACGGTCAGACCCTCATCGGAGTTGATTTTCATCATCTCGATAGTGGTGAAGGGAATACCATAGTTGAAGACAATCTCCTGTGCGCTCATATTTGCCCTCAGCCACTCCTTCTCGTAGTTGGCGATGGAGGTACCCGTAACGGCATCCTTCGAGGGGCTCTTGATGTTGAACGATACCTCGTAGGGGGAGGTGGGCTCCAGAGCGGTTACAACCAGCTCGGGTGCGGGCTTGCTGGGCTTGGGCAGGTAGAACTCAAAGGATTTGCAAACCTGCTCGTTGCCGTCGAGATAGCCGTCGCCATTGGCGTCGCCCCTCATACCGACAACATATACCCAGTATTTCGAGTCACGATTGACACTGTTGAGGAACTCGCTGATGGCGGTCTGGAACTGTCCCTGCAGACCATACTCCCTGTCGTAGGGGTCAATCTGCCTTGCAAAACCCTCCATCGAACCCATCAGAGAGGTTGCAAACCACTGGAGGTGCTCGGGCTGGATGCGCGACATTACGGTATTGTACTCATACTCGCTGAGGACCATTACCGAAACGAGCTCAATGGACTTGTCGGCCTTAACTTTGATGCGTGCATCGGAGGGCTCGGGGGTGATCTCCACCTCAATCAGATCCTCGGGCAGGGGCTCGGGTTTCTGTACCTGAATGTTGAGGTGCTGGTAGAAGCCGTCCCAATAGGGTGCCTCGTCGAGCTCAACATTGGGGTTTGCGGCCTGATCGAGGTCGTAGGAGTCGTAGTCACACATAGGACGGTAGTAGCCCATAGGCCAACCGCTGTCGGGACGCTCGCCACGGCGGAACTCGCCGAGGAGGAATACCTGGGGCTGACCGGGAACGATGGTCTCATAGTACCAATCGGTGGGTTTGCCATCCTCATAAATGAAGCTGTGCTCCTCGTCAACGATGATCGAACGGCTCTCGTTGAAGAGGTTGATGCCACCCCAAGCGGTGTCGTGGGTGTTCATCAGGTCGCTATCGTGTCCTTTGCTGTTGAGGTTGTACATATAGAGGTCCGAGGTGATCCACTTGATCATATGGTTCTGCTCCTTGATTTTGGGATCGACCCTCACATCCACGGTAAAGCCACGGTAGTGAACATCGCGGATGGTAACATCGTCGTCGAAGTCGGTTGTGCGGATGTGTTTAACGGTCACAATCTCCTCCATATACTCCTCAATACCAGCAATCTCACCTGCGATGAAGAGCACATAGTCGGTCTTGGGAAGGAGGTTTCTGATTATGACGGTATTTTCGCCGTTCTCAAGATTTACCGATTTGCCCGTAGCAAAGATAACCTGCATATTGGGGGCCTCGGGGGCTACCGAAGAGTCCTCAACCTTGGTTGCTATGTAGGCAATGCGCGACACATTCTCGGAGGTGATGCAAATCTCTGCCGAGGTGGCGTCGGTGCCGATGAGTTTAGCCTCCAGAACGGGGATGATGGGCTCTGCAGCGGTCTTGAACTTGAGCTCCTTAACCTCGCTCCAAATCTTGTCGGCAGTGATGCGGCCGGCAAAATAGGCTACATAGTTGGTCTCTGGCTGAAGAGAGCGGAGAGTGACACTTGTGGGGCCCTCCTTCTCGATGGAGATGAGGTTGTTGGCAGCGAAGATCTCCTCGGCGGTGGGTGCAACCATCTCGCCCTCTACGGGCTTGATAATGTAGGCTGCCACATTGAGTACCTCGGCGGTGAGCGAGATGGTGGCTGCCTGGATGTCGGCGCCAACGAGTTTCACCTGGAGGCTTGCACCCTCAAAAGGATCTACAGGGGTGGGCTCTGGTTCGGGCTCATCTACGCAAGCAGTCAAACCCATCGTTGCGAATGCAAGAAGCATTGCCGCAAACTTGAAAAGTTTTTTCATAAGTCTTTGTTGAACAAAAAGTTAGTTGGTTATTTTATTTCTTGCAGTTATTTTTGTGCTTTTTACAAAGTAAAAATCGGGGGCAAGATACAAATTTTTTTCGGGATTTTTTACTCCTCAAAATCTTTTTTCTCGCCGCTTGTTTCTCGGTCGGATTTGCGGTGCTCGGAACGGGGTTTGAAGGTGAAAAATCGGGGGTGGTAATATGTGTTATTGGTGAGGGAAAAATCGCAAATATTATATCTTTATAAAGATATTTTTTTTGTGGATAAGAAAAAATGCATATTTTTGTCGCAATAAAGCAGACTGTTTTCTGATGCGAAATAGGGGGTGAAAAAAATTACTCTTTTTTTCCTCGGAATGCGGTTCGGCAAGGACGAAAAATTTTAACTCAAATAAATACTAATTTTTAATCTTTTTGAACTATGAAAAAATTACTTTTTGCAGCAATGATGCTTCTGTTCGCTTCGAGCGCAATGGCACAGATTCCTTCGGTAAAAGTTGAGAACGGCAAGGGCAAGGTTGTAAACACTTCGTCGCTTGTTGATGGCAAAACCCCTATGATTATCTCCTTCTGGGCTGTGACCTGCAAACCCTGTATTCAGGAGCTCGACGCCATCAATGAGGTTCTGCCCGATTGGCTCGATGTTGCCGACTTCCGCGTTGTTGCAGTTTCGACCGACGACTCGCGTTTCACCGCACAGGCTCGCGCACTCGCAGAGGGCCACGGCTGGAGCGATTTCACCCTTCTCTACGACAAGAACGGCGACTTCAAACGCGCAATGAATGTTCAGTACACTCCCCAGGTTTATGTAGTGGACAAGAACGGTAAGATTGTCTATGCCCACACCGGTTACACCCAGGGTGGCGAGAACGAGCTCTTCAAAATCATCAAGGGCCTCAAATAGTCGCTCCCGAAAGAAGCATAGTGAGTAAACTACTAACTTGCAAAAGATGAAACGATCACTTTTGACCCTTCTGCTTCTCTGCATTTTGCCTTTGGCTATGTGGGCGCAGGATGAAAAGGGATACATTGTTGGCTCATTTGAGAGCAACTCCATTGTCTATGCCGAGGATGGTGTGACCAATGCGCAGAGGCCTGATGGCAACTTCGGTACTAACAACTACCTTAAGGCAGATTACTATCTGGGTGGTTTTTCGGCCGGTGTGCAGCTTGAGGCCTATCAGCCTGCCTTGATTGGTTACCCCACAAACCTTCAGGGCGCACGCCTTACGAACTACTATATGTCGTGGACCGATGGCGACTTTGGAGTGACGGCAGGTACCTTCTACGACCAGTTTGGCAGCGGTCTGCTGTTCCGTACCTATGAGGATCGCACTCTGGGTATGAATACCGCACTGCTGGGCGCAAGAATCTCCTACCACTACAAAGACATCTTCTCCCTGAAGGCTCTTTGGGGCGCTCCCCGTCTGGGTATGGAGTCGGCTCCCGAGACACAGGTGAGGGGTGTGGATGGCTCGCTCTCGTTGGCAAGCCTGCTCGGTCTGGAGGGCACAACTCTCTCGTTGGAGGGTTCGTTGCTGAACCGCTATGAGCCCGTGAGCCCCATTGTGGAGAGCGTGGGCGGCAAGGCTTCGACTATGGGCTATTCGGCACGCCTCAATGCGGGCCGTGGTGGCTTTCTGGTGAAGGCCGAGTATGTAGATGCCGGCGATAAGATCTACTCCAATCCCAACATCCTCATCGATGGCAAGTCCAACCTCATTAAGAGGGGCAATGCCCAGCTCTTGGAGATGGCCTATAGCGGTGGCGGTCTGGGTGTGAATGTTACTGCCCGCAGGTTGGAGTGGATGGACTCGAAGGTCTCCTACGGCTCCTCGGAGCTCAACAACTCGCTCAACTACATCCCCGCGATGTGTGCGCAGTACTCCTATGCAATTACCAACCTCAACCCCTACATTCCCCAGCCCGGTACTACCTCGGGCCACATCAACAGTGGCGAGATTGGCGGTCAGGTGGATGTCTATTACAACTTCCGCCGTGGCTCGGCCCTTGGCGGCAAGAGGGGTATGAAGGTAAATCTGAACTTCTCGACCTACTACAACCTCAAGGAGGAGGGCTCCTTTATGCCCAAAACACTCCTGTGGAGGAATGTGAATGTGGGCGTTGAGAAGTTCCTGACCAGAAAATTCAAGATGCAGCTTCTCTACTCGATGCAGGAGTACAACCACTCCCACGGTGTAGGCAAGGGCACTTGGCTCTCGAATATGGTTGTTGCCGACCTGTTGTATAAATATACTCCCACCTTCTCGACCCGTATGGAGTTGGCCTACCTGACCACCTTCGAGGACCAGAAGGATTGGATGGCTGGCCTCTTTGAGGTGAACTTTGCCCCCTCGTGGAGTATCTTCGCAAGCGATATGTTCAACCACGGCGACACGAAGATTCACTACTACAACTTCGGCTTTAGCTACACGGCAGGTCGCACCCGCGCCGCTTTGAGCTATGGTCGCAACCGTGCAGGTATGGTTTGCTCGGGTGGTGTGTGCCGCCTGATGCCCGCCTACACGGGTGGTAATCTCACCATTTCAACCTCGTTCTAAAATAAGTTATACCTATTAAAGATATAAGATTTATGAAATTTAAGAGTTTTTTGTTTGCTGCTTTGGCAGCGTTTGCATTCATCGGTTGTGACACTCCCGAGCCCGTAGGTCCCAATGGCCCCGGTGGCGATGAGCCTACCCCCACAGAGGCATACACCATCCAAGTTGATAAAGCGACTATTGAGGCCGATGGCGTAGATTTCGCAACATTCAGCATCCTCGATAAGGATGGCAACGATGTGCTTGTTAATGCCGATGGTAGCGATAGCGATATGTTGAGCAAGACCTACTTCGTGTTTGCCGACTCGGGCAAGCGCTTGGATAGGAAGACCAAAACCTTCAGTACGATTAAGAACGGCGAGTATGAGTTCTATGCAACCATTCGTGGCGAGAGGACTTCGAATACTGTGAAGGTGACTGTTCAGAATCGTGCCAAATATGAGAAATACCTCCAGAAGGTGTGCGTATATCAGCTTACGGCTACCTGGTGTGGCTACTGCCCCGAGATGACCAAGGGCCTTGGTCTGTTGCGCAGTGGCCAGTATGCCGACAATGTTATCGTGTTGGCTTGCCACGCACAGGACGACTACGCTCTGCCTTGGGAGAACTCGAGGAACTACGACCTCGGTACCTATGTATGTACAAGTTTCGGTGGCGGCGGTTATCCCTATGCAGTTTATGATATGAGCTTCGGTAGCGGTCAGCGCTCGGAGTCGATGCTCAATTCCTACATCGCCGGCCAGCTTTTGTCAAATCCCGCAACTTGTGGTGTGATGATTTCAAAGGCAACCATCGATGGCGTAGGCAATGCCGAGATTACCGCTACGGTGAAGGCTGACAAGCCCGGCAAGTTTGAGCTTGGCTATGCGATTTTGGCCGACAATCAGCCCGGTAAGGGTGGCTCGGAGCCTGTCTATAACGATGTTGTGGCAGCCGTGTCGGACAACTTTATCAAGATGCAGGAGGGCGTAACCCTTGCAGCCGATGAGGAGCATACCGTAACTTTCAATGTTAGTGTTCCCAAATTCCCCGGCGTGGCTTTCAAACCCGCAGACTATAAGGTAGTTGTGTTTGCTCACAGCGATGCAAACGGTGGTATGGTTGACAACGCCAATATGTGCGCCTTCGGTTCGTCGGTAGGCTATGCACTCAACTAATTTTTTGGCTTTTCAGAGAATCGCGATGAGAAAAATTGCAAAATATTTTGCTCTGATGGTTATGGGGGTGGGTACCCTCCTGTTGGGCTCGTGTCACGGTCAGGCCGATGAGCCCATTGAGGAGCCCACCGACCCCAAAACCGAGGTGCCCGATGGCGTGCTCCGCATCTTTGCCGATAAGGGCGAGATTGCAGCCGATGGCAGCGACCTTGTGACCTTTACCGTGATGTTTGGTAAGGAGGATGTCAGCGAGGCGAAAACCTTGCAGCTTGTGCGTACATACGAGGGTAAGGACACCTATATGCCCTATGGCGTGAATACCTTCTCGAGCGTGGTGCCCGCCACATACACTTTCCGTGCCGAGTACTACTATTCGGGTAAACACTACACCGATAACTCGGTTGTAGTCACCGTGAGGCCTGTGAGTGAGGGCGGTGGCCAGACGAAGAACTTTGTGCAGAAAATCCTGGGCCTTCAGTTTACCTCGACGGGCTGTGTGAACTGCCCCACGCTGAGCACCAACCTCAAGGCTATTCAGGGCCAGATGCCCGGCAAGTTGTCGGTTGTGTCGTTCCACCAGAACTTCAACAACATTGACGAGATGACTCACCCTATGACGGCTGCCTACTATAAGCAGATTAAGCGTCAGGGCCTGCCACAGTTCAACGCCAACCTCATTATCAACGACGAGTATATCACCATTTCGAGTTATGGCGAAATCCTCGACATCCTCGCAAAGGTGGAGCAGGAGTACCCCGCAACTTGCGGTGTGGCCGTTATGACCTCGCCCGTGGTGGGTGGGTCCAGTGACCAGATGAAGGTGGAGGTGAAGGTTACTTCCAACACCCCCAGCGCTTACCGCTACCAGATTTTCCTTGTGGAGGATAAGATTATGGATGTGCAGGAGGGCCACAGCGGCTACTACGAGCACAACAATGTGTTGAGGGCTACCTCGTCGGAGAACATCTATGGCGACCGCCTTAATGAGGGTGTGCCCCTGCAGGTGGGTGTGGAGGTTAGCGCCGAGCGCGTTATGACCATTCCCGAGGGTTGCAAGATGGAAAATATGAGGGTTATCGTTGCTGCCTTTGTGAGCTACGATGGCGGCTCGACATATGTTGTGAATAACTGCGCCGAGTGTAAGGCAGGCGAGGGTGTCGATTACGAAATTAACGAGTAGAGATGAAGAATATTTTCCAGAAAATAGCCCTCTTGATGGCTGTGGCTGTGGGCTTTGCCTCGTGCCACGGTCAGAGCGACGAGGGTGAGGTGAAGGTTACGCTCAACCCCAGCGTGTATGAGATTGTTGCCGACGGTGAGCAGAGTGTCACTTTTGAGGTGCTCTATGGCGCCGCCAATGTCACCTCCTCGGCACAGATTTACCTCACCAGCCACCCCGAGTTGGGATGGAGTGGTGCGGAGTTCAGGACCACCCAGGCGGGTGAGTATATCTTCCAAGCCATCTATAACGACCAGACTTCCGAGGCTGTGAAGATTGTGGCTACCGAGCCTGTGGGCCCCCACGAGAGCCGCTTCGAGCGCCACATTTGCGTTATGGACCTTACGGGTGCGTGGTGCACCTTCTGCCCCGACGGTATGACCAAACTCAACTTCTATGTGCAGAAGAAGGAGTGGAGGGATATTGTTCATATGGTGGCACTGCACGATAGCAGCCAGGGCGAGGACCCTATGGGTATCGATGTTACTCCCCGCATTTTGAGCGATTTCAGGTTGGCAGGCTTCCCCTCGTTCATCACCGACTTGAGGGATTCGGGCAGCCTTTCGGAGAATGTGGGCGAGATTGCCCCCTCGTTCAACCGCTCGATAGAAGAGTACCCCGCACAGTGCGATGTTAAGATTGCAAGTAGCCTCAATGGCAGAGAGCTGAAGATTGATGTGAGCCTCTTTGCGGAGACAGCCGGCAGTTATGCCGTTACCGTTATGCTCATTGAGGATAACATCATCGCCCCCCAGAAGGATGGCTCCATTACCCACGCCGAGTTCAACCACAAACACGTGGCAAGGGCTGTGGTTAATGACAACTATAAGGGCGACTCGCTGGGCTCGCTTGCTGCCGAGCAGGAGAGCTCCAAGAGCTACACCTATACACTCCCTGCAGAGTGGAAGGTGGAGGATATGAGCATCGTGGCACTTGCCATCACACAGGACGGCTATGTGAACAATGTGGCCGAGTGTGCGGTGGGCGAGAGTATCGATTATAAATACCTTGCCGAGTAACCACTAAAGACAAATTTACCTAATAATAAACCAAACAAATTTTATGACAAGAAAATTTCTTTCATTCATTGCCGTAGCAGCCGCTGCTGTGATGATGTTCTCGTGTCAGGAGCCCGAAGTTCCTGCCGAATTGACCGTGACTCCCGCAAGCCTCGAGTTTACCTCGGGTGCAGGCAGTCAGGCTGTTGCTCTCTCTTCGGCTTTGGATTGGACCGCCGAGGTTAGCGAGGGTGCCGAGTGGATTTCGCTCAGCGCAACAAGTGGTGCTGCCGGTCAGGCAGAGATTACTGTGACTGTTGCCGATAACGCCGATTCTGCCGACCGCAACGGTAAGATTGTTGTTAAGAGCGGCAGCGAGAATGCCGAGGTTGTAGTGCTCCAGAAGGCCAAGAGCGCAAATGTTCCCACAGGTCTTATCGAGCCCGAGCCCATCTATCGCAACGATGTGTTCTCGCCCGTAGATTATGTGGCCGACTTTGCAGAGGGTGGTATGGATGGCGTGACCATCGAGATCACCAGCAAGGACACCAACAACTTCATCTTCCAGGTTCGTCCCGGTGCCAATGTTCAGTCCTATCGCCTGGATGTTTATCCTCTGTGCCGCCTCTACAACTCGCTTTATGAGGGTGCTCGTCAGAGCGGCTGGGATATGAATCGTCAGCTCACTGCTGAGGCTGTTGAGTCGATGATTCGCGGCTTCATCTTCGATTCGTCGGGTGCAGGTGCCTACACCTTCTCGATGGACAATATGGAGGACTATATGAACCACGAGTTCGACTGGATGAACACCCCTTATTCGCAGGCAAAGGTTGTGCCCGACTGTGAGTATGTTATTGCTGCTGTTGGTTGCTTCGACGCCGAGGGTACCGATCAGGGTGATCTGACTTTGTGCTATGTTCGCACCCCTTATAAGAGCCTTATTGGCTCGCCTGCTGTGGGCCTGGATATCATCACCAGCTACACTGCAATGCAGGTAACCTACATTCCCAACGACGATTGCAAGTACTTCTACCAGTGGGTATCGAATGAGGAGGATCTCGCCCCCTACATTGAGACCTACGGCGATAAGATGTATATCGACTTTATGCGTAATGCTGTGTATGACCCCACCTCGCGCGAGGATTTGGAGGCACACAGGTACTACATCGACTTCGGTCTGACCGCTTCGGCAGAGGTGCCCCTGATGGCGACTGCTATTGGTTTGGATAAGAACTTCACCCCTTCGCCCGAGTTCCAGAGCGAGGTATTTACCCTTATGGAGCGTCCCGAGGAGAGTGCAGATGCCTATTCGAAGATTAGCGTTAATCCCGATTATATTGGTGCAACTGTGTTCTGGCTCGATGTTGAGCTTGGCAGGAACTGCTCGGCAGCCGTTATGAAGGTTATGCGCAAAGAGGAGGCCGAGGATCTGAAGAATCTCGACGCTGCTGCACAGGCCGCTCAGGCAGAGTTCATCTATCAGGACGGTTGGGGCTTTGGTAACAGCAACTACCTCTACAACCGCCAGACCGACGAGCTTCTCGGTTCGGGTATGGAGATGAGCGAGCCTTGGGTTACTTGCGAGCCCGACACCGAGTATGTGATTGTTTGGACCGCAATGAACCAGTACAAACAGCTTGCTCCCCTGCAGTTCACCGATGTTATCAAGACCAAACCCATCGAGAAGAACAACCCCGCAGCCAGCAAGGAGAACGCAGTTCTCAATCTGACTCACACCGGCGTTCAGCAGGTACACATCGAGTTCACCTACGACTTCACCAAGACCGCCAAGATTCACTTCCAGTACATCGAGGGCTTCGGTGGTGGCGATGGTATGGATATCCCCACCCAGGAGTCGAGCCGCGAGGACCTTTTGGATTTCCTCTACTCGGATGGCGATTCGGAGATGGGTGCCTACTCGGCTAACCACTGGTGGACCGAGCCTACCGGCAAGGATAAATGGACCGACATTCTCGATCCCAACACTACCTACACTGTGGCATATGTTGCAGAGGACTGGGACGGTGTTCTGGGTGAGGTGAGATTCGCCAGCACCAAGACCGAGGCTTTGCAGGGTGGTCCCAACCCCGTTGCAAGTCTTACCGGTCAGCACACCGCCAGCGGTATTCCCTACTTCCTCTTCGAGATGGGTCAGGATGCTATGCAGCTCTACTACCTTGTGAGCGACGATCCCGCTCTGAACTTCAAGGATCTTGGCAATAAGAACAAACTCCGCTTCAAGGATATCCTTCCCGCTTGGGAGAACTTCTGTATGGAGTACTCGCTCAAGACCTACGGTTTGAAGACCGAGAATGAGGCCACCCACGGTGAGATCGCACTCTGTATTCCCATTGGTGGCTCGGCCGATGAGCCCATCTATGGTGAGCTTTCGCACCTCATCTTTGCCGATGGCGAGTTCCGTGATTTGGGCTACTACTATCCCAATGACTACAAACCTAATGGTGTAGCTCCTGCAATGCAGAAAGTGCGTCAGAGTGTTATCAACTCCACAATGCGCAAGGTGGGCTATGTTCCCGCATCGGAGCTTCCCGAGGCAGAGTACGGCACCAAGAGCGTACGCTTCGGTGAGGTTAGCGGCGACGGCGTGAGAATCAGCCTCGATTATGAGAAATTCTCGTCGCACCCCAAAGCAAGTGGGAAATAAATGAAATCTGCAAAGAAAAATGAGAGGTGGTTTTGAAAAAATCACCTCTTTTTTGCTATTTATTACAATAAAAAATGTATATTTGTTGCGGTGTAACTATGTTTAATGTCGTGATGAAAATCGCCGAAATTGAGCCTGGTTGTGCTAAATATTTGAGAAACAAACAATTCACCTATTTTATTAACCAAAAACTAATTTTATGAAAAGATTTTTCCGTAATCTGAAAACTCTTGCAATGGTTGCAGTTGTTGGTTTTGCTACCCTCGCTTCGTCGTGTGCTTATGACGATACCGAGTTGCGCGACAGCATCAACGCCAACACTGAGAGCATTGCTGACCTTACCGCACGCGTAGAGGCTCTGGAGATTAAACTCGGCAACGAGGTTAACGCTCTGAAGGCTCTTATCGCAGACGAGATTGCAAAAGTAAACGATGCAATCGAGGCTGTTGAGGACAAGATCGTTATTGCTTCGGCTGAGAAAAATGCCGATGGCGAGTGGATTTTGACCCTTGCTGATGGTGAGACCGTTACCGTTTATCCCGAGTATCAGGAGAACAACAATGGTTTGCTCACCACCGTTAAAGAGAATGGTGTTTACTACTGGGCACAGATTGTTGACGGTGTAGCTACCAAACTCGTTGACGCTAATGGTAATGGCTATGCTGTTCACCACGCAACTGTAGTTCCCGAGATTCCCGAGGGTCACGATGCTCCCCAGGTTCGCGTAAACGACGCTGGTTTCAATGAGGTATCGTTCGACGGCGGTCAGAACTGGATTCAGCTTGGTGGCGGTGGCGACGCTGGTTTGTTCCAGAGCGTAGTTGCTACCGATGAGTCGATCACCTTCATTCTCAATGGCGGTCAGGAGTTCACTGTAACTCTTCCCACCCCCTTCAACTTTGAGGTTGATGGCAACAAGGTGTTCCTCAACGCAGAGCAGGAGCTCGCAGTAAGGATGAAAGTTTCGGGCATCAAAGACCTCACCATCATTGCTAAACCCGAGGGTTGGAAAGCTGCTATCGACGGTGCTAAACTCAATGTTGTAGCTCCCGCACAGGCTGACATTGACGGTGGCAAAGCTGCTCTTTCGGGCGCTATCAAGGTTCTCGGTATCACTGCCGACAACCAGGCCGTTATGGGTAAACTCAATGTTTCGGTAGAGAAAGGTGTTTATATTTCGCTTGGCGTTGCTACCGTTATGACCGGCTTCGACGAGAATTGGGATCCTATCTATGAGGAGACCGACGCTATCCTCTTCGACAACCAGATGGTTACTATGGTTGAGGATTGGTACACCGGCGAGTTGGTAGAGCAGCCCCAGCCCCTGATCGCTGGTATCTTCCCCAAAGGCGAGTACACTATGGAGCAGCTTGCTGCTGAGCTCGCACAGGGTTGGTATGGCAACTATCCTTATGCTTATGCTAACATCTACGATCCCGGTGTAAACGCATATGCACTCAACGGCTTCTTCGAGGATAGCTTCAGCGGTGAGGCAATTCCTTACGAGCCCGGTGGTCGCTACATCATCTTTGCAGCTCCCTACACCAGCATGGGTATGGGTACCCAGATCAACCCCGACGAGATCGTTACCTTCGAGTATGTAAACTCGACTCTCTCGGTTCAGGAGGTTTCGGCCAGCGCATTCGATGTACAGATCAAGGTTAACATCAGCGGCTACGACGGCTACCGTTATATGCTGATGAAGGCTGAGTACAGCTGGGAGGATGAGTGGAATATGGCAGCTGATTGGGGTGATCCCTTCGGCTATGAGGGTACTTATGAGACCTTCGAGGGTTCGCTCTTCGAGTTCGGTAGCACTGGTGGCTACTCGGATGAGGTTGCACAGCCCGGTACTCTCTACAACCTTGTTATTGCTCCCACCATTGAGGGCGAGACTCTGAAAGAGAATGTTAAGGTATTTACCTTCAAGACTAGCAACGCTGTTGCTGGTGGTAGCGTAAATCCCGTCTTCACCGAGGGTGCTACCGGCTACGATAAGATTTCGGTTAATGTTGACGCTACCGGCGCCAAGATGACCTACTACAACTGGTACAACGAGGATGCTTACGCTGCATTTGAGGGCGACGACGAGCTTCTCTTCGAGTCGGTAACCGAGGGTTACATCAAGATCGACGAGACCTTCACTATCAGCAATAGCGGTCTTACCCAGGGTACTTCGCGTTGGCTCGTAGCTTACTCGATCGACGCAAACGGTAAGTATGGTGCGCTTGTTAAACAGAAATTCACCACCAAGGTATTCCAGTTCAGCGAGACTATGCAGATCGCCATCGACGAGTTCAAACTCAGCGACACCGGTTCGGAGCTTTGGGTTAAGGTAAGCGTTACCGGCAACACCAGCGATATCGTTCAGTATCGTTATGCAAACGTTAGCAACGAGTTCTCGTGGACCAACACCTACGGTGGCAACTACGACAGCGCTGCTCAGTACATCGCTACTGTTCCCAATGCATACTATGGTCCCAAGTTCGTTGATCCCGCAAAGGATCTCGATGAGAACGGCTACATCCACATCACCGGTCTTTCGGTAGGTGTTGAGTACAACTTCGTAATCCTTGCAATCGACGCTAAGGGTGAGACTTCGAAGGGCGTTGGTCAGACCTACACTCCCGAGCTCAATGGTACTCTCGTTTATGCAGACGAGGCTGCTTGGGCAGAGATGGCTCCCACTGTAACCATCGGTGAGAAAGACATCTATGAGATGTACGGTATGAAGTATGCTGACTACAGCTATACCATCACTCCTAAGGCTGGCACCGCAAGGTACTGGTACCGCTATATGGATGAGGACTATGAGAATACCTACAGCTCGCCCTGGAAACTTATGCAGTATATGGTAACCAATGTTGGTACCAGCCAGTGGTATTCGCAGGTTGTTGAGGGTGCAGAGCCTATCACCGTTGAGGTATGGGAGGCTTATGTATCGACCACTACTCACATCTATGTAACCTGGACCGACGGTAATGGCAACTACTTCGAGTGCGTGAAGACTCCCGTTTTCACCGCTGAGGAGGAGGGTGCACCCGAGGAGGGTGGCGAAGGTGGCGAGCCTGGCATTATGATCTAATTCGCCTCTTAAATAATGAAGGTGTCCGAGAAATCGGACACCTTCTTTTTTTGTCCACCCACCCCACACACAAAAAAAAACTCGCGGGCATTAAAACAATGCCCGCGAGTTTTTGGCTTATAATAGTTTGGCTTGTGGCTGATAGTTATTTTAGGTTTGCGATGGCGATGGCCACTGCGGCCTCGACAACCACTGCGCCACGAAGTGCGATGCAGACATCGTGACGGCCGCCAATCGTGAGGGGCTCCACTTTGCCCGTTGCGGTGTTGAGCGTCTGCTGCTCGCGCGCAATGCTAGATGTGGGCTTGAAGGCCACACGGAGCGTTATGGGGTTGCCGTTGGTAATGCCGCCGTTGATGCCACCCGCACCGTTGCGAGAGGTTGTTCCGTCTGTGCTGATGATTGGGTCGTTGTGCTCCGAGCCACGCATACGGGCAGATGCAAAGCCGTCGCCAAACTCTACGCCCCTAACGCCGGGGATTGCGAACAGCAGGTGGGATATGAGGCTCTCCACGGAGTAGAAGAAGGGCTCGCCAAGGCCCACGCCTGCACCCTCAATGGTGCAGCCGACAACACCTCCGAGGGAGTCGCCCTCGGCCTGTGCGGCGGTAAGAAGTGCCTCCCACTTGTTGGAATCGGCCTCGCCACCAATCTCTTCAATTTGTGTCTTGATGCGCACATCCCCAAGAATCCGCTTGGCTACCACACCCGCCGCCACGATGGGCAGGGTGAGCCTTCCGGAGAAGTGACCGCCACCACGAGGGTCGTTGTAGCCCTCGAACTTGCGTGCTGCCACCCAATCGGCGTGACCCGGACGCGGGGTATCCCTTAAGGGGGTGTAGTCCTGCGAGTGGGCCTGCTCGTTGCGGAAGATGATGCACAGTGGGGCGCCTGTGGTGTGGCCATTGTAGAGGCCGCTCAGAAACTCGGGGCGGTCGGACTCCACGCGAGAGGTGGTGCCCGTAGTGCCGCCTTTGCGCCTACTGATGTCGTGGGTGAAATCCTCCTCCGAGAGGGCTATGCCGTGGGGTACGCCGTCGATTACCACGCCCACCGAAGGGCCGTGGGACTCGCCGAAGAGGGATATGCGAAAGTTGTGTCCAAAGGTGTTCATCGCTTTGACCTTTATTTGTTGTTGTGTTTAAGTGTCTGAAAGAATTCCGGGAACGACTTGGCCACACAGAGGGTGTCGTCCAAGGTGGGCTTGTCGCTCATAAAGAGTGCCGCCACCGTGAAGGCCATAGCTATACGGTGGTCGCCGTGGGTGAGTAGTGGGGCGCCGTGGAGGGGTTTGGAGCCCACAATGTGGAGCCTGTCACCCTCGATTCTCACATCCGCACCAATGGCCACAAGGTTCTCCACTATCGACTCTACACGGTTGCTCTCCTTGTTTCGGAGCCTCTGGAGTCCGCCGATGATAGATTCGCCCTCGGCAAAGAGTGCCACAATGGCGAGGGTGGGCAGCAGGTCGGGGGTGTGGGTTGCGTCGTAGGAGATGGCCGAGAGTCTGCCCGAGGGAAGAAACTCCACCGACTTCTTGCCTACCACAAGGCGTGCACCCATAGTGTCGAGGAGCATCAGGAAGACCTCATCTGCTTGTGTGGTGCCAATGTGGGCCTCGAGAGTGTACCTTTCGGCCCTCTGGTGGCCGCTTTGTGCAATGGCATAGGCGGCGGCAAAGTAGCTTGCCGACGACCAATCGGTGTGGAGCCTTATCTTTGTGGGCGTGTAGGGCTCGGGCTCAATGTCAATCCGAAGGGGCTCCTCCTCGCGGAGCGTTACTATAGCTCCAAATTGCTCCATAATCTCCGCTGTGAGCCCTATGTAGGGGCGGCTTACCGCATCGCGAACAACAATGCTTGTCATCTCGTCGCGGTCGATGAGCGCCGAGGCCATCATCAGGCCAGAGATGCACTGCGACGAGTCGGTTGTGTGAATCTCAATGTCGGTGGGTAGCTTGGCGCTGCGAGTTATGGTCAGGGGCAGATGGTAGTTGTCGGACAGGCACCCAGAGCCAAACCTCTCGGCAAGCTCAATGCTCTCCTTGAGGCCTCGCGCGAGGAGTGTGCCGCGCCCCTCAATCACCACCTTGCCACTGCGCAAGAGGGTTGCCACGAGAGGGATGGTGAGCCTTGCAAGGAGTGCCGACTCACCAACATTGAGAGAGGTGATATCTCGGCCCAGGCGCTCGCTGGTGGCCTCGTGGCCCACACCCTCGATTGCTACTCGTCCTCCTCGGCGGCTAATCTTGGCGCCCAAAGCTTTGGCCAGAAGTAGTGCCGAGGTTGTGTCCTCGCACGCGTGCGTGTTATATATAATAGATGTTCCTTTCGAGAGTGCGGCAGCCAGAATGGCTCTTTGCGCCTCGCTTTTGGAGCTGGGGGGTGTGACAACTCTGGGAAGCGAGAACTCCTCGAGGGAGAACCCTTTCTTAAGTGTGCCACAAAGCTCCTCCATTGTGGGTTGTCCTGCCGCCGTTGCGCTCTGCTTGTCGGGGGCAACATAGGTGTAGGGTGCGCCAAGCAGAAGCGAAAGACGGCGCGAGAAGCTCCCCTCGGGGCCCATAGCAAAGGCGATGAGCCTTTCGGGCGCGAGGTGTTTGTATAGCTCCAGGGGGCGTAGCCCTTCGGCTGTGTTGGTGGCGGTGGTTATGAGTTTCAGGATGTCGGCACCACACTCCATACCCCTTTGCGCCATCCCAAGGAGCTCTTCGAGCGAGGGGGTGGTGGGGTAGTGGTGGGAGAGGATAACCTTCACACCCTCTCGGTGGGCCTCGCTGATGAGGTTTGAGAGTAGGGGTGCGGGGGTGTTTAGCTCAATATCTATGGCCCAAACGCCCGCACTGATAGCCTCGTGGTATATCTCCTCGGCAGAGTCGTTGTGGCAGGTGACGATAGCCCTTTGGGCCATCCCCACAACCACACCCACCTCGTCGGCCGTGAGCCCCATAAGGTCGGCTCTGAGCTCCACGAGTGGCAGGCGGGCAATCACTCCGCCCACCTCGGTCAAATTCTGCTCCGATATACTATGACAAAACTCCATTTAGTGCATTATTTTGTTCTGACGCTCAATGCTTTCCAGATGTATGGCGTCGAGGATTTGCTCCACGCATTGGCGCCCGAGTCCGAGTGAGTCGGTGTGGGCCACAACCCTTGCCACAACCTCCTGCCAACGCCCCGATTGGAGTATTGTGAGGTTGTCGCGCAGTTTCAGGCGGCCAATATCCTCGGAGATGTCCATCCTCTTGGCCAGCAGTGAGAAAATCTCCTCGTCGAGACGGTCGATGGTTCCGCGCAGTTGCTCCAGTTCCTCCCGGCATCCCACACTCTCGCCCTCGCCTCTGCGCCAAACAAGTTGTGCGAGAAGAGTTCCGAGAGTTTGTGGTGTTATCTGCTGGTCGGCATCGGTGAGGGCCTCTTCGGGCGTTGGGTGACACTCTATCATCACACCATCGTAGTCGAGGTCGGCGGCGCGCTGTGCCACATCCAGGAGTCCTGTGCGGTTGCCGCAGATGTGCGAAGGGTCACAAATCATCGCCAGCGAGGGCAGACGGCGTTTCATCTCAAGAGCCACTTGCCACAGCGGAGCATTGCGGTAGCCCGCCGAGGTGTCGTAGCCCGAAAAACCGCGGTGGATGAGTCCGATATTTCCCACGCCACACTTATCCATACGCTCCACAGCACCCATCCACAACTCCACATCGGCATTGATGGGGTTTTTGATGAAGATGGGGGTGTCGCAACCGGCCACGGCTTCGGCTATCTCCTGCACACTGAAGGGGTTGGAGGTGGTGCGAGCACCAATCCACAGCATATCCACGCCCGCCTCAAGGGCCTTTGCTGCGTGGTGGGCGGTGGCTACCTCGGTGGCAATGGGTAGTCCGGTGAGGGCTTTCGCCTCTCGGAGCCACTCGAGGGCCTTGTCGCCGGCACCCTCAAACGAGCCCGGCTTGGTGCGAGGTTTCCACACACCGGCACGCAGGTAGCTTACCCCGAGAAGGTTCAACGCTCTCGCCGAGGCAATAACCTGCTCCCTGCTCTCCGCACTGCAAGGACCTGCAATGATGATTTTATCCTTTGACATCCCTCCAGCCTATTTGATACCCCTTTTGTTCAGAGCCTCCTGATAGCGACGGGCGTTGGCCGAGTGCTCGGCATTGGTGGCTGCAAAGTTGTGTGTGCCCGAGAAATCCTCCTTGGCGCAGAAGAACAAGTAGTTGTGCTCCACATAGTTGAGCGTTGCGTCTATGGTCGCAAGCGAGGGAATACAGATGGGGCCGGGGGTAAGACCTTTATTAAGATAGGTGTTGTAGGGCGACTCAAACTGTATGTGCTTGTTGAGAACCCTGCGGAGGGTGAAGTCGCCCACTGCATATTTGGCTGTGGGGCAGGCCTGCAGGGGGATACCTCGGCGCAGACGATTGACATAGACACCCGCAATCTTGGGCATCTCCGTCACATTCTTGGTCTCCTCGTAGATGATTGAGGCGAGGGTTACAACCTCCATCCTCGACAAACCGATGCGTTTGAGTTTGGCGGTGCGGCTCTCGTTCCAGAAGTTGTTCCACTCACGATTCATACGGTCGGTGATGGCCTCGGGAGTGGCGGTCCACCACACCTCATAGGTGTTGGGCAGGAAAATGCCGATGAGCTCCTCCCTCTTCAGGCCATACTTCTTGGCGGTCTCGGGGTTGCTGAGGTGGGCGTAGAGGGTAGCGCTGTCGGCCTCCAGCTGGGTGGAGAGCTTGGCGGCAAGCTGCTCAAGTGTGCGAACATTGTTGATGACGAGCTTCACGGGCTTCTGTGCGCCGCTCTTGAAAAGCCTCACAATGCCCACAGCATTGGCACCCTTGCCCAACACATAGTGTCCGGGTTTGATGCTGTGCTCCAACTCCTCATACTTGCCCACCAGAGAGATGAGCCCCATCTTCTTCACTCCATTCTGCTCAAGAGAGTCGAGCAGGGCGGAGTAGGGGGTGTTCTTGTGGATGAAAATCTCCACAGGCTCATCCACACACGAGCCCTTGAGAATTGAGATGCCAGCAATGCCGAGTGCGCCCACGAG
>JAZQZA010000055.1:0-28953 GCA_045633765.1 Tidjanibacter sp.
GATTAAAAGGTTACGATTTTTTCTTAAATCGTAGCCTTTTTTTTATTCCCCGAAATTGGGATAGAATCACTATCGAAGAGCTGGGCTCTTCGACCAAGTCCCCCTTTGTCAAAGGGGGATTTAGGAGGAATGTAAATACTGTAATCTGTCGTACATCATTTCCACTAACACTATTTACAATAAAAAATCCGAAAACTCGTTTGGTTTTTTGAGTTTTCTCTCTATCTTTGTGCCGCTTTTCGCGTGTGCGATGCGTGCGTGGCGTATTAATTACGGAGTGTATTAAATCAATCATAATGACCGAACACAAAATTAACGACAACAGGGCGCGAGTCATCTCGGTGGCCACGAGGCTCTTTCTCAAGAGCGGCCTCAAGGCGGTGAGGATGGACGATGTGGCCCACGAGTGCGGCATCTCCAAGCGCACCCTCTATGAGCTCTTCGAGGACCGTGAGCACCTTATTATGGGGTGTCTGGAAGAGCAGTGCCGAGCTCAGGGCGAGGAGCACCAGGAGCTGATGGTGGGTGCAGAGAATGTTTTGCACGCTTTTTGGCTACTGTTCAGCCAGAAAAAAGAGTCCTGCTTCATCGATGCCACAATAGTTGACGAGTTGAGGCGTTATTATCCCAAGGCTTTTGAGCACCTGATGGTGAATGTCCACGAGATTATGGTGCGCAAGATCTATGAGCAGTTGCGCAAGGGTGTCAGCGACGGGCTCATTATCGAGTCGCTCGACCTGGAGTTTTTCTCGCGTGCGATGACCAATTATATATATGGTCTGGGCCTCATCCAGCACAACACCTCCATCACGGGCGTGGTGCTCAACGAGCAGACCATCCCGAGTGCGGTGCTCATCTTCCTCAGGGGTATCTCCACCGAGCGAGGAAGGGAGTATATTGACGAAAGAATATTAAAAACACAATAAGAGATGAAGAGAAAAACTATCATTGCACTTTTGGCGCTGCTTACTGTGGGCAGTGTGAGTGCGCAACAGCTCCAGCTGACCCTCGAAAAATCTCTCGAGATTGCCCTTTCGGACAACCCTACAATTAAGGTTGCCGACCTCGAGATAGAGCGTCAGGATTGGGTGAGAAAACAGAGTGTGGGCAACCTGCTGCCGAGTGTTTCGGTGTCGGGACAGTACTCCTACAGCATCGTTAAGCAGGAGATGGCAAAGGGTTTGTCTTTCGGTGCCGATAACTCCATCAGCACCTCGGCACAACTCACCCTGCCACTCTTTGCCCCCTCGGTCTATGAGATGCTCCGTATGAACGAGACGCAGCTTGAGCAGGCCCTCGAGAGCGCACGCAGCTCCAAGATTACCCTCGCCAATGAGGTGAAGAAGGCATACTACAACATCCTGCTTGCCGAGCAGTCGCTCTCGGTTCTGAAGGAGAGCGAGGCCTCCATTGCGGAGACTGTGGCCAATACGGAGGCTATGTACAAGCAGGGCCTTGCCTCGGAGTATGACCTTCTGACGGCGCAGGTGCAGCTCTCCAACCTCAAACCCACAATCCTCCAGACCGAGACCTCCATCCGCACAAGCAAGCTGCTCTTTAAGATGTACCTCGGTCTGCCTACGGATGTGGATTTTGTGCTCGATGGCACCCTCGATGGCTTTGCCGATGAGGTTGCAACGGCAATGATTCCCACCAATGAGGTTAATCTGGATGCCAATGCCGACCTTCGAGCCCTCGATTTGCAGGCTCGTCTGTTGCAACACCAGCTCCAACTGACCAACGCCTCGCGTCTTCCGACCATCGCGGCCTTCTCGACCTTTATGTTCTCGGGTAACGACAACACGATGGACTTCGGCAGTATGATGGGTGGCGCTATGGGTGGTGGCGCAGGCGGTGCTGGTGGCTCGGCCCCCGCAACCAAGAAGGAGTGGTGGTGGCAGAACCCTCTTTCGGCCGGCATCTCGATAAGCATACCCCTCTTTTCGGGTGGAAAGAACATCAATAAGGCCAACGAGATTCGCAACTCGCTCAACCAGCTCTCCATCCAGAAGGACTATCTGCGTCAGAGCCTCGGTGTGCAGGTTGAGAACGCCTTTAATGCCATTCTCACAGCTCGTGAGAAGATGGCCGCCAATGAGATTACGGTGCGTCAGGCCGAGAAGGCCTATGAGATTGCCGAGGTGAGGTACAACGCCGGTGCGGGTACCATCCTGGAGCTCAACTCCTCCGAGCTTTCGCTCACCCAGGCGCGCCTGAACTACTCGCAGGCTATCTATGACTACCTTGCGGCAAGGGCCGACTACGAAAAGATTCTCGGCGAGGGCTTTGAACTCCCGAGCGAGCAGACCACCACACAGGCTGTGGCGGAGTAATAATGAGGAATAACGAAGAAAAAAACATAACGACAATGAAAAGAAGACCTATTAGTGTATTTGTAGCCCTTGTGGCTATGTTCTCCCTTGCCTCGTGTGGCTCTGCGGCAAAGAAGACCGAGGGCGCAGCACAGGTGGAGGCTGCCAAAGCCGTACTCGTGAAGGTTGCTACGGTGGAGAGTCAGGATGTGGCCCAGACCATCGACTTCACAACAACCCTGCTCCCCTTCAAGAAGAGTTTTATTACTCCCCAGATGTCCCTGCGTATCGACGCCATCAATGTCAATGTGGGCGACCACGTGCGTAAAGGTCAGCTTGTGGCAAAACTCGACAAGAACCAGTATAATCAGTCCTCCGTGCAGCTCAAGAATGCCGAGCAGAACCTCCAGAGGATGAAGAGTGTCTATGAGGCCGGTGGTGTGAGCAAGTCGCAGATTGACGAGCTCGAAACCTCCGTGTCGGTGCTCCGCGAAACGGTTGCCAACCTGGAGCGCAACATTGAGCTTCGCTCGCCCTTCGATGGTGTTATTACGGGCCGCTACAACGAGCCCGGCGACCTCTTCACTATGGCAGGCAATGCCGATGGTGGCGTGGGTGTGCTTCAGGTGATGCAGATCAATAAGCTCAAGGCGGTGGTTGCCATCTCGGAGCAGTACTATCCCCAAGTATATAAAGGTATGAAGGTTGAGGTTACGGCCGATGTCTTCCCCGATCAGGTTTTTGAGGGTACGGTAAATATCGTCTATCCCTCCATTAATGCCTCCACCCACACCTTCAATGTGGAGGTGATTGTTCCCAACGCCAAGGAGATTCTGCGCCCCGGTATGTTTGCCCGTACGGAGTTCAATATGGGCAGCCGCAAGGGTGTGGTTGTGCCCGATGTGGCCATCCAGAAGCAGATGGGTGTCAATGACCGCTATGTCTATGTGGTGAAGGATGGCGCTGCCGAGCGTAGGGTTGTGACCATTGGTCGTCAGGTGGGTGACAAAGTGGAGATTCTCTCGGGTGTGTCGGAGGGTGAGAGCGTTGCCATCACCTCCCTTTCGAAGATTAGGAACGGTTCCCTTGTTGAGGTGGTTGAGTAGTGGCCACCATTGGAGTAAAAAAGCATAAAAAGAGATGAAAATATACGAAACTTCAGTAAAAAAACCGATTTCAACGGCGCTCATCTTCGTTGCGGTGATTGTCTTTGGCATCTTCTCCCTCAATAGGCTTGCCATCGACCAGCTGCCCGAGATGGACCTGCCTGCCATTTCGGTTATTACCACCTATACGGGTGCCAATGCGGAGGATATCGAGAACAACATCACTCGCCGCATTGAGGATGGCCTGAATACGGTGAGCAACCTCAAGGAGATAACCTCCAAGTCGAGTGACGGAGTGTCGCTTGTGTCGCTCGAGTTTGAGTGGGGCACCAACCTCGACGAGGCCTCCAACGATATCCGCGATGCTCTGGGTCGCCTTTCGGACTATCTGCCAGAGGATGCCGAGGACCCCATTTTGTTCCGCTTCAACTCCTCTATGATGCCCATTATGGGCTTTGCCATCACGGCCGAGGAGAGTTACCCTGCACTCAACAAGATTCTCGAGGAGCAGTTTTCCAACCGCTTGAGCCGCATCGATGGTGTGGGCTCGGTGAGTGTTGTGGGTGCCCCTGTGAGGGAGATTCAGGTCAATGTGGACCCCGTGAAGATGGAGGCCTACGGACTCTCGGTGGAGCAGATTGGCGGCATTATCGCCCAGGAGAACATCAACACCTCGGGCGGTACGCTCGACATCGGTAACCACACCTATAACCTCAAGGCCGACGGTGAGTTTAACTCCTCGGACGACCTGAAGAGCATTCTCATCAGCAATATGGGCGGCCAGGAGGTATATTTGAGAGATATTGCCGAGATAAAGGATACGCTCGAGAAGGAGACACTCGATGAGCGACTCAATGGCGAGAAGGGTGTCAGGGTGATGATTCAGAAGCAGTCGGGTGCCAATACGGTGAGGATTGTCAATGAGGTCAAAAAGATGCTCCCCGAGATTGAGAGAAACCTCCCCTCGGATGTGACTGTCCACCTTCTGAACGACTCCTCGAAGAACATTAAGGACTCCATCAACACGCTGACCGATACGGTGATGTTTGCCTTCTTGTTTGTGATTCTGGTGGTGCTCTTCTTCCTTGGCAGGTGGAGGGCTACACTGATTATCTGCCTCACGATTCCCATTTCGCTCGTTGTGTCGTTCATCTACCTGAACCTCACGGGCGGTACACTCAACATTATCTCCCTCTCGTCGCTCTCGATTGCCATTGGTATGGTTGTGGACGATGCGATTGTGGTCTTGGAGAACATTACAACCCACATCGAGCGCGGCTCGAAGCCTCGTGAGGCGGCCATCTATGGTACCAATGAGGTGTGGTTGTCGGTTATAGCCACCACCCTGGTTGTGGTTGCCGTATTCTTGCCCTTGACAATGGTGGGCGGTATGGCTGGTGTGATGTTCAAGCAGCTCGGTTGGATTGTGTCGCTTGTGGTCTGCACCTCGACAGTGGCGGCCATCTCGCTGACACCTATGCTCTCGGCCCTGATGCTCAGGATTGAGAACAACCAGCACACCTATAAGGGTTTGAGCATTGTTTATAAACCCATCGACAAGTTCCTCTCTTGGCTGGATAGGGCCTATGAGAAGATTCTGGGGTGGGCGCTGGCACATAAGAAGATCATCTTCTTTGCGCCTATGGTGCTGTTGGTCTTCGGTATGTGGCTCTTTGGTACGAAGATTTCCACCGAGTTTATGCCCTCGAGCGATAGTGACCAGATGTCGGCGACCATCACTCTGGACCAGAACCTGAGCGTGGAGTACACCTCGGCTGTGGCAAGGCGCATCGATAGTATCGTCTATGCCAAATATCCCGAGGTTATGTTGCTCTCCACCTCGGCGGGCTCGTCGAGTGGCTCCAATGTCTTTGCGGCAATGAGCACCACGGGTAGCAACATCATCAACTACACCTTCCGACTCACCGACCCGCAGGATAGGGAGCGCACCGTCTTTGAGATTGCCGACGCTTTCCGTGCCGATCTGGCCACCATTCCCGAGATTAAACGCTCGGTGGTCAATGGCGGTGGCGGTATGATGGGCGGTGGCAGCTCGGTGCAGGTGCAGATTTTTGGCCACGACATTGAGCGCACAAATGCTGTTGCCAATGAGCTTGTTGAGGAGTTTGCCAAGTTGGAGGGAGCCAGGGATGTGCGCCTCTCGAGGGACGATATGAGGCCCGAGTATAATGTGGTCTTCGACCGCAATAAGCTCGCCTACTATGGTCTGAACACCTCCACCGTTTCGACCGCCATCCGCAACCGAATCAATGGTATGACCGCCTCCATCTATCGCGAGGATGGCGAGGAGTACTATGTGAAGGTGCGCTTCGGCGAGGAGCACCGCACCTCCATTGAGGATGTGGAGAACATCCTTGTCTACAACTCGCGCGGTCAGGGCGTGAGGGTGCGCGACATCGGAAAGGTTACGGAGGTCTATGCTCCCCCCACGATTGAGCGCGAGAATCGTCAGAGGCTTGTGACCGTGACCGTGGCGCTGGGTAACAATGTGGTGCTGGGCGATATGGTTGCCAGGGTTAATGGTGTGTTGGATAGCTACCCTCTGCCCGAGGATATCTACACCTACATCGGTGGCGATTGGGAGGATCAGCAGGAGTCCTTCGGCGAGATTGGCACCCTGTTGTTGCTTATCGTGATGCTTGTCTATATCGTTATGGCCACGCAGTTTGAGTCCTTCGTGATGCCTTTTATCATTATGTTCACCATTCTCTATGCGCTCCCCGGCTCGGCCATTGCGCTCTGGATGACGGACACTCCCTTGAGCCTTATGGCCCTCATTGCGATAGTGATGCTGGTGGGTATTGTTGTGAAGAACGGTATCGTTATGGTGGACTTCACCAACCTTCTGCGCGAGAGGGGTGTGGGTATGTATGAGGCTGTTCTGGAGGCAGGCAAGAGCCGCTTGAGGCCTGTGCTTATGACCTCGCTCACCACTATCCTCGGTATGTTGCCTATGGCTTTGGGTCTGGGTAATGGTGCCGAGCTGTGGCAGCCTATGGGTATCGCCATTGTGGGCGGTCTGACCTTCTCCACTATCCTTACGCTCGTGGCTGTCCCCATCCTCTACTATGTCTTTATGGGCCGCAGTGAGCGCTTCAACGCTCGCCGTAAGGCTCGCAAAGAGATGAAGGCAAAACTCAAATTGGAGGCCATTGCCCACCGCGACAAGTAGTCATATTTTTTTTGAAAAATAAGAAGTTTGCATTATGAAAGCACTGTTTATATCATACAATCAGGCAATGACCGAGCGTATTGCCGCAATGCTCGACGAGGTGGGTATTAGGGGTTACACCCTTTTCCCCCTTACCCACGGCCGCGGCTCCTACACCGGCGAGCCCCATATGGCAAGTCACACCTGGCCTGCAATGAACTCCACCATTATTGCAATGGTGGAGGACGAGAAGATTGAGCCCGCAATGGCCATTCTTCGCAACATCGACAAGGATACACAGCTTCAGGGACTTCGAGCGTTTGTCTGGAGCGTAGATTCCCAAATGTAATAAAAACGCATATAGCGGGCGAATTTTTCACCGCTCTGCGATAGGCGAGTTCCTCATTTGCGTCAGCAAACTGCGGACTCGCCTTCTTGTTTGGCAAAAAATTCTCTCCGCTCTCTGCGTTTTTAGTCTAAGGTCTAAAGTCTAAAGTCTAAAGTCTAACCGACCTAAGTCCTTAAGGTCTTTAAGGTCCTTAAAATCCTTTTTGGCCCTTTCTGCCCTTTTGGCCCTTCCTCCCCCTAAGTAACTAAAAATCAAAAAATTTTGAATTTTGAATTTTGAATTCTGCATTTTATTCGTATCTTTGCAGGCTCATTGGGCTCTCGTGAAGGGCTCGGAGTGTATAAATGGTCCTCGGGAAGGGCCGCAACAGATTAATACTTAAAAACTTACACAAATGTCTGTAAAAATTCGTTTGGCTCGCCACGGTAAGAAGGGTTATGCTTTCTACCACATTGTAGCCGCTGACAGCAGGTCGCCTCGTGATGGTAAATTCATCGAGAAACTTGGTACCTACAACCCCAACACCAACCCCGCAACCATCGAGCTCAACTTCGATAGCGCTCTTGCTTGGTTGCAGAAAGGCGCACAGCCCACTGACACTTGCCGTGCAATCCTTTCGTACAAAGGCGTACTCTACAAGAAACACCTCCTTGGTGGTGTAGCTAAAGGCGCTTTCGACGAGGCTACCGCAGAGGCTAAGTTCAACAAGTGGATGGGCGAGAAGGATGCAAAGATTGCCGCAAAGAGTGGTAAGATTGCCGCTGATAAAGTAGCTGCTCACAAAGCTGCTTTGGCAGAGGAGGCAAAGACCAAAGAGGCTATCGCTGCTAAAATTGCTGAGAAGAAGGCTGCTGCCGCTGCTGAGGCTACCGAGGCTACCGCTGAGGAGAACGCAGAGGAGGCTGCTACCGCAGAGGAGGCTTAGTCCTCTCTTTACGGTCGAGGGCAGAGTGTTAGGGCTTATTTAGAGCAGAGAGGAGAGAGAGGATGGCCGGGTTTGCAGTAGCCAAAGTGGGCAAGAGTTTCGGTACTCACGGCGAACTTACTATCAATCTCTACGACACTTTCCCTTCGGACTTCACAATAGAGGAACCGCTGTTTGTCTATATAGACAACCTGGCGGTTCCTTTGTTTTTTGACCACTTTGAGCGTAGGGGCAAGAGTGGGGGTGTGGTTGTCTTTGCCGACTTTGATACCACACATCGTGCCGCCGAGCTCATCGGCAAAGAGCTCTTTATGGGCCTGGAGGAGGAGCTCCTTGGCCTTGAGGTCGAAGAGGAGGAGTTTGACGAGGACGACGAGCTCTACTTGGAGGACTTTGTGGGCTTCACGGCCACCTTTGAGGGCTCCGATGCCTCGGGAGAGATTACCGATTTTGAGGATAGCGATTGGAATCCTCTATTTATTATAGAGATAGAGGGTAAAGAGATTATGGTGCCTGCGGTGGATGACTTCATAGTCGAATATTCGCCCACGAATAAGACCATTCATTTCGACCTACCCGATGGACTTCTGGACTTGAACTAAAAACGACACCTTGCCAAGGTGTCGTTTTTGGTTTATTATCGTAGGGCTCAATCCTCTTTAGAGTATCAAGTAGGCCAACCACGCAAGGAGCCAAGCCACAGCCGTATTATATATAATGGTAAACCAATGGCTAAAAGCTAACGGCTTTCCCTTGGTTTTCTTCACCGCAGCCCACCTTTTCTGTCTAAAAACACCATTTTTCTGTTCTTTTTTACCCCCCCCCTATGGGACCTTTGTTTGTTGTAGTAAAAGTATTATCTTTGTGGACGTTAAACCGAAAAAAACTCAAACTAATATTAAAAACTAAAAGTTATGAAGAGATTTATTGTTTTGGCCATTGCTTTCCTTGCGGCCTCTGCCTCTGTAGCCTCGGCACAGGAGAATGTTCGCTATGGTGGCCAGAAGGGCGATTTTGTATTCACGATTGGCAACTCCAGTGAGCTGGGTGGCAAGTATATGCTCTCCGACCGCTGGGCACTCGAGGCTGGTCTGCGTATTACGGCGCGTAGCGAAGATGTCTCGACAGATTTTGAGGATGTCGTAGGCTCCTCTTCGGACTATTTGCCTAACGACAATGGCTATAATAGTGCGAATTTCGACCCCTCTCTCGAGGTGGGTGTAAACTATCTGCTTATGCCTGGAGAGCGTATGCAGGCCTATGTGGGGGGAGGTCTTCACGGAAATATTTATACCAGCAACATCACCTATCTGGAGAACATCTCGACAGAAGGGTACAAAAGGAGTTTCACTTATGGTCTTTATGCTCTCATTGGAGTGGAGTATTTCCTCACCCCCAACCTCTCTGTTGGTGGCGAGGCGAGTCTGCGAATGTATACCGGTGCGGCTGAGGAGTTGAGTATTTACTCGAATGAGTATTCTGCAAAGAGGACCATTAACGTCTTCAACATCAATACTATTGATGCCAACTCAATTATGATTAACTTCTACTTCTAAAAGAGGTATTCCAATATAAGAAGAGCCGTTGCCCCACACTTGGGACAACGGCTCTTTTATTATGCTAACGGCCAATGGCTAAATGCTAACGGCTAAAAGATAAGGTACGCCAACCACGCAAGGAGCCACGCTACAGCCGTATTATATATAATGGTAAACCACATCCAGCGACTGCTTCCCGTCTCGGCCTTGATGGTTGCGAGGGTGCCGATGCAGGGGAAGAAGAGTAGGATGAATATCATAAAGGCCACTGCCGAGCTGGGGGTTATGCCGCTGCGGGCTACGATATTTTTCGATAGGGAGGCGATGTCGTCACCGCCATAGAGCACCGCCATAGAGCTCACAACCAACTCCTTGGCAGGGATGCTGGTCACCAGAGCCACACCGGCCCTCCAATCGAGTCCCAGGGGGCGCATAACGGGCTCAATAAACTTGCCCACTTGTCCGAGGTAGGAGCTCGAGAGATTGTCGCCACTATTGCCTGCCTCCGTGACGCCCGATTCGGCCACAACCTCCTGTTGTACAATGGGTTCCTCTTTGGGACGAGGGTAGTAGGTGAGGGCCCAGATGAGTACGGTGGCAAGAAGAATGGTGGTGCCAATCTTGTGGATATACTCGGAGCACTTCTCCCACATATGTTTCAGCGTAGCCCTCAGGGTGGGCATACGATAGGGTGGCAGCTCCATAACGAAGGGCGTCTCGTCCTTTTTGAACTTGGTGCTTCGCAGCAGCCTTGCTGTGAGGAAGGCTACGGTGATGCCCAACAGGTAGAGTCCGATGAGTACGGTTGCGGCGTGGTGGGGGAAGAATGTTCCGGCCAGCAGCAGGAATACGGGCAGGCGTGCGCTACACGATATGAAGGGTGTGACCAGAATGGTTATGAGCCTCGAAGAGCGACTCTCAATGGTGCGAGTGGCCATAATGGCTGGCACATTGCAACCAAAGCCCATAAGTAGCGGTATGAACGACTTGCCGTGAAGGCCCATTCGGTGCATAAGGCGGTCCATAATGAAGGCGGCGCGAGCCATATAACCCGAGTCCTCCATCAGCGAGATGAACAGATAGAGAATCAGGATGTTGGGCAGGAATACCGCCACGCTGCCAACGCCACTCACAACGCCATTTACGACCATATCCCTCAGTGCACCCTCGGGCATTATGTTCCAGAGAGTGTCGGCCAAAAAGCCAAAGCCCATCTCAATCCACTCCTGGGGGTAGCCGCCGAGTGTGAAGGTGGCCCAGAACATAAGCCACATAAGCATTATGAAGAGCGGGAAGCCGAGCCACTTGTTGGCCACCAGACGGTCGATGCGCCTTGAGCGGCGGTTGATATCCACCCCTCCCTCGTGGAGCATCTCCTCGAGCGCACCCGCAATGAATCCATACTTGCGGTCGCTCAGGAGGGTTTCGATGTCCACGCCCTCGACGGCCTCAATGCGTGCTGCGGCACTCTTGGCCATCTGCTGCCACTTCTCAATGTTGGCGCAGTTAGATAGCATTTTGAGCGCCTCGCGGTCCTTCTCAATGAGTTTTATGGCCCAATAGCGCACGGGGAACTGCTTGGGGAGGTCGGATGTGCGAATCTCCTCCGAGAGAAGTTTAATCTCCTTCTCCAGCGCCGAGCCGTAGTTGATGTGGATGTGGCGGGCCGATGAGTTTTGCCCCTCGAAGAGCTCAATTATGGTGTCGAGCAGTCTGTCATGACCATAGCCCGTCTTGGCGATGGTGGGAATCATTGGCACACCAATCATCGCTCCGAGCGACTCGTGGTCGAGGGTGGCACCGCTCTGCTGCAACTCGTCGTACATATTCAGAGCCACAACCGTACGCTGGTTGAGGTCGATGAGCTCGGTTGTGAGATAGAGGTTTCTCTCCAAGTTGGAGGCGACAACCGTGTTGAGAATCACATCGGGCATTGAGTCGTAGAGGTGGCGTCGCACATAGACCTCCTCGGGGGTGTAGGCCGAGAGCGAATAGGTGCCCGGCAGGTCTGTGATGTTTATGCGATAGCCCTTGTGGGTTAATGTGCCGAGTTTGGCATCGACGGTCACACCACTGTAGTTGCCCACGTGCTCGCTGCTGCCCGAGAGGGCGTTGAAGAGCGAGGTTTTGCCGCTATTGGGGTTGCCGACAAGAGCCACATTTATCTCATTTTTGCGCAGTGTTTTGCGTCCGCGGAGGTTGCAGTCGCCGATGGCGCACCCCTCACAGATAGAGTTGCAACCTATGGCACCAAGGCTCTCGTGTGGGCGGTTGGCCTCGTTGCGGGAGAGCACCTCAATCATATCGGCCTCATTGCGACGCAACGACACATCGTACCCCATAAGTGAGTACTTCACGGGGTCGCTCAGGGGTGAGTCCTGCACACTGCGCACCTCCACACCTCTGACAAAGCCCATCTCCATTATGCGCTTGCGGAATCCTCCGTGACCCGCCACGCGCACAATGACCGCCTTTTCGCCATTCTTGAGCTCCGATAGTTTCATCTCTCTTTATGCCTTTCTCTGGTTATGTACTATTTTTGCCCGCAAAAATACACATTTTTCCCCTGGCGGTCAATCCTCATTAGTCGGTATTTCTTGAGCACGGAGAGTGGGTTTCTGCGGTGCATATAATCAGATGTGTGTATGGGCGGTGGTGTCTGTGCTGAAATACAGCCCTTTGCCGAATAATTTTGAATTTTTTAGTATCTTTGCAGCCGCAAGTGACTATGGGGGTCGGTGAGATTGCATGAGCCGAACTGAGTGTCACCCAAGAAACATTATTAACTTTAATACATTAAACACTATGCAAACTATTCAGATTAAAGGCGTTAAGCGCGAGAACTTCGGTAAGAAGAGCGCAAAAGACATCCGTCGCGAGAACCTCATCCCCTGCGTACTCTACGGTAACGGTGGCGAGACCATCCACTTCTCCGTTGAGGCTGCTGAGGCAAAGAAACTCATCTACACTCCCAAGAGCTACATCGTAGAGATCGACATCGAGGGTACCGTTGAGAAAGGCGTTATGCGCGAGACTCAGTTCCACCCCGTTAAGGACTACTGCCAGCACATCGACTTCTTCCGCGTAGCTGCAGGTAAGCCCGTAGCTATCGAGATCCCCGTTGCTATCGTTGGTAACTCGGAGGGTGTTAAGGCCGGTGGTAAGCTCCAGGTTCTCCGTCGCAAACTCGCAGTTTCGGGTCTTGAGGAGCACCTCCTCGACGAGCTCGTAATCGACATCACCACTCTCGGTGTTGGCAAGACCATCAACGTAGGCGACCTCAAGTTCGAGGGTCTTACTATGCTTCAGCCTGCTAGCACTTCGGTTGTGGCTGTTGTTGCAACTCGTCAGTCGGGCAAATAAAAATGCATCTTGTGGGTGCATTTTGCACCAAAATTCAGAGAGCGAGTTCCTCATTTGCGAGAGCAAACTGCGGACTCGCTCCTTCTTTTGGTACAAAATTCCCTCCGCAATCTGCATTTTTGCAGGATGAGTAGGGGTGGAGGACTTGCCCTTTTTTATTCGCAAAAAATTCCCACCACGATATGCACTCGCTGGAGGGGGTGGACTCGTTCCTTCTTTTGGCACAAAATTCCCTCCGCAATCTGCATTTTTTTGTCTTATAAGCCCTATTGGTCTTATAGGTCCCATTAGCCCTTTTGGCCCTTTTGGCCCTTGCGATATAAGGCACAAAACCCCATCGGCACATAATTTGAACAATATAGGTTAGAACAATACAAAAATAGATATGACCAAGTGTAAAAAAGAGAAAATGACAACTGATAATCAGCAGTTTGTGGAAGAAAATGAGCGGGTTGTAGACCAGCAGGCTGCCGAGCAGCAGTCGCCCGAGGCTGACAAAATGGCAGAGGGTGACACGGCAGAGTCTGCCAAAACGGCGCAGACTAACAGCGAGGCCGAGGAGTGGAAGGATAAGTATCTGCGTTTGAGCGCCGAGTTTGACAACTATCGCAAGCGCACCCTTCGCGAGAAGATGGAGCTCATCGAGAGTGGTGGCGAGGATGTCATCAAGTCCATTTTGGCCGTTATGGACGACTTCGACAGGGCTTTGCAGGCTATGCAGAGTGCCAGCGATGTGGCCTCGGTGCGTGAGGGTGTAGAGCTCATCTCGCAGAAGATGCGCGATACTCTCAAGGGTAAGGGTGTGAGCGAGATTGAGGCTGTGGGTCAGCCCCTCGACACCGACCTCCACGAGGCTGTGGCCAAGTTCCCCGCGGGCGACGACAAGAAGGGTCTTGTTATTGATGTTGTACAGAAAGGCTACAAACTCAAAGAGAAGGTTATTCGCTACGCAAAAGTAGTTGTCGGCGAATAGCGAGAGCATCTCGCGGGCATCTGCTGCGTTACGCTCGGGCTCGGATTGCTCATTTACGCCCTGTAAACTGCGCATCCTCGCCCATCGCAAGCCTTGCATATGCCTCACGATATGCACTCGCTGGGTAGTGGGGTGGCACAAAAATCCCTCCACAAATCCCACTCGCAGGGTACAAAAACAGGCACCCTCAGAGGTGCAGATAGAAAAACGAAATAAGGTCGTTAGACGTTGGACATTAGACGTTAGACAAATAAAATATGGCAAAAAGAGATTACTACGAGGTGCTGGGCGTTGAGAAGAGCGCGAGTGCCGATGAGATAAAAAAAGCCTATCGTAAGGCGGCCGTAAAGTACCACCCCGACAAGAACCCCGGCGATAAGGAGGCCGAGGAGAAGTTCAAGGAGGCGGCCGAGGCCTACGATGTGTTGAGCGACGAGCAGAAGAGGGCTCGCTATGACCAGTTTGGCCACGCCGGAATGGAGGGTGGTGCAGGCGGTTATGGCGGCTTCTCGGGCGGTGGCTTCTCTATGGAGGACATCTTCCGCAACTTCGGTGACATCTTCGGAGGTCACTTTGGCGGCGGCTTTGGTGGCTTCGGAGGTGGCGGCTCGCGCGGTCGCTCGGTGAACCGCGGCAGCGACTTGAGGGTGAAGGTCAAACTCTCCCTGAAGGAGATTGCCGAGGGTTGCACCAAGAAGATTAAGATTGCCAAACAGGTGGCTTGTGACGAGTGTGGCGGTACGGGTGCGAAGGACTCCAATAGCTACCACACCTGCACCACCTGTAACGGTGCGGGCTACACGGTGGAGATGGTCAATAGCTTCTTCGGTCGTGCCCAGACCCAGAGGGTTTGCCCCACTTGTGGTGGCGAGGGTAAGGTCATCACCAACCCCTGCTCGAAGTGTCGTGGCGAGGGTGTTGTTCGTGGCGAGGAGGTTGTGGAGATTCGCATCCCTGCGGGTGTTGCCGAGGGTATGCAGCTCTCCGTTAGCGGCAAGGGTAACGCTGCGCGCCGTGGCGGTGTGAATGGCGACCTGCTGGTTGTTATCGAGGAGGAGCATCACCCCGACCTTATGAGGGATGGCAGCGACCTGCTCTACAACCTGAAGATTCCCGTGACGACAGCCATCCTTGGTGGCGAGGTGGAGGTTCCCACCATCGACTCCAAGGCACGCATTAAGATTGCGGCAGGCACCCCCGCGGGTAAGGTTTTGCGCCTCAAAGGCAAGGGTTTGCCCGAGCTTAACGGCTATGGCAGGGGCGATATTCTGGTGATTGTGGACATTGTGATTCCCACCAAGGTTACCAGCGAGGAGAAGAAACTCCTCGAGAAGCTCGCCGATCAGCCCAGCTTCAAAAAGACCGACACGCCCCGTGGCGAGCAGAACATTTTTGACAGGATGCGCAATTTTTTCGGATAAAATAGCGTATTTTTGTGGGATAGAACCCGATTATCCACTTAAACAACGAAGGAGCATATGTTTGGAATAGGTCAGTCGTTGCGCCGTAAGCCGCGACAGTTTAGTTACAACCCCCGCTACTACGATGCCGAATTGGAGGCTCGCAATCAGCGCCGCATAGAGCTTGGTCACGCCCCCATCGAGAAGGAGGAGGGCGAGCGCAAGCCCGGTGATTTGCTTCGTGCGCGCAGTCAGCAGCGACAGCAGAGGGCCGAGCAGGAACTTGCAACGCGCAGGAAGAGTAATGCGACAAGGGTTTTGTTTGTGGTGCTCCTGATTGTCGGTTTCTATCTGTTGCTCCGTAGCATCAACTTTTAACTCTATCGGTTGTGAAGATTCGTGTTTTGCCAGATAGTGTTGCCAACCAGATTGCCGCCGGTGAGGTGGTTGGTAGCCCCGCATCCGTGGTTAAGGAGCTGACCGAGAATGCCATCGATGCGGGCGCATCGTTGGTGACGGTCAATTTCCGCGCCGACGGTAGGGAGCTCGTGCAGGTCATCGACAACGGTTGTGGTATGACCCCTGCCGATGCCAGGCTCGCCTTCGACAAACACGCAACAAGCAAGATAACCTCGCTGGATGACCTCTATGAGCTTCAGACCTTTGGTTTTAGGGGTGAGGCTCTGCCCTCCATTGCGGCAGTTGCAGAGGTGGAACTCACTACCCGCACCGAGAATGACGAGCTTGCCACCCGCATTGTGATTGAGGGGGGTGAGTATCGCAGTCAGGAGATGGTGGTGGCCCCCAAGGGTAGCAACTTCAAGGTCTCAAACCTCTTCTACAATGTGCCCGCAAGGCGCAAGTTCCTGGAGAGTAGCGAGCGAGAGACCAATAAGATAAAGACCGAGTTCCGTCGTGTGGCGCTCTGTCACCCCGAGGTGGCTTTTATGCTCTACAAGGACGATGCTCCACTCTATAACCTTCCCATCGGCAACCTGCGTAGCAGGATTGCGGCCATTATGGGACGCCATATTACCAATCAGCTTTTGGAGGTCTCGACCACCACAACCATCGTCAAGATTGAGGGTTATGTGGGGCGTCCCGAGGCGGCCAAGAAGCGTAATACGGAGCAGTATTTCTTCGTAAATGGCAGGTTCTTCAAGAGCCCCTATCTGCATAAGGCTGTGATGTCGGCCTACGAAAAACTCATTCCCGCAGGCGTTGCCCCCTCATATTTCCTCTACCTCACGGTTGATACACAGAATGTGGATGTGAATGTTCATCCCCAGAAGACGGAGGTTAAGTTCAGTGAGGATTGTGAGATTTGGCAGATTCTCAAGGCCTCCGTCAGGGAGGCACTGGCCAAGACGGGCGCTGTGCCAATGATGGATTTCGAGGACGAGGGGGAGATTGCCATCCCCGTTTTTGAAGGAGGTCGTGAGCGAGGCTTCGAGGAGCCCCGAGCAACCCTCAATCCCTTCTACAACCCCTTTGAACGCTATAAAGAGAGTGGCGAGGGGTGTGGCGACGAGCCACGCGAGAGAAGAGTGGTGACGGGTGGAGGTGCTCTGGCCGACCGTGTGGCTCCCTATCCTTCCTCGCCCGAGAGCGATATTGAGAGGGAGTTTGAGAGCAGCATTATGGAGTTCATCGAGAGGGGCGAGGGTGTTGTGGAGCGAGAGTTGGAGTTGGAACAAAAGCCCGAGTTTTTCAAGGGCGCACTGCCCTTGGCTGGTGGTTATGCCGCCACCACGCTGGGCGGAAAGCTCGCCATTGTTGACCTTGCGCGTGCCCGTGAGGTGTTGCTCTATAGCCGCTATATGACAATGTTGGGCAATGGTAGCTCGGTGAGTCAGAGCCTGATGTTCCCCGAGAGGATGGTCTTCTCGCAGGATGATGTGCAGACGCTGGCGGAGAACTACGACTATTTTGCCGCCTTTGGTTTCGACTTCTCGGTGGTGGATAGCAATAGTGTCGATTTTGTGGCCTTCCCCGCAGATGTGCTCTTGGCCGAGGTGGAGGATATCCTCTACGATATGCTCGACACGCTGAGGGATGGCGTTGCCCAGAGCGAGCAGACCCGCAAACAACGCCTGGCAGAGATTCTTTCGCGCACGCGAGGCGTCAAACAGCTCACGCAGGGTGAGTTGGAGGCGGTGTTGGAGTCGCTCGAGGGGTGTCAGAAGATGAGCCTCACGCCCGATGGCAGGGCTGTGGTGAAGGTGCTGGAGCTCTCGGAGCTTAAGGCTATGTTGTAAATTGAAACACAGGAAAGAGAATTATGGGATACTATCGTGAGCAGACAAATATGCCCCCAGCGGTGAAATACCTGCTGCTGATAAATATTTTTGTCTATTTGACACAGATGTTGCTGCCCGCAGGGCTGGATGTGTGGTTCGACAGAACCTTTGCGCTCCACTACCCCGCGAGTATTATGACCCCGTTGCAGCTTGTGAGCTATATGTTCCTGCACGGAGGTTTTTCCCACCTCTTCTTCAATATGTTTGCCCTATGGATGTTTGGCCGCATTGTTGAGTACGATTTGGGCTCGAAGCGCTTTTTGACCTACTATCTTGTGTGTGGTGTGGGCGCGGGTATCATTCAGCTTTTGGTCAACTATCTTGAGTTTGGCGGCCTTCCCTTCCCCGTTGTGACCGTTGGTGCATCGGGTGCGGTGTTTGGACTGCTTCTGGCCTATGGTATGATGCACCCCAACAATGTGGTGATGCTGATGTTTCCCCCTATTGCGCTCAAGGCCAAATGGTTTGTGGTGGTCTATGGTGTGCTGGAGCTTATGGGCGGCGTGGCTTCGAGTGGCTCCAATGTGGCCCACTTTGCCCACCTTGGAGGTATGCTCTTCGGCTTCTTGCTGCTGCGCTATTGGAAGAGGAAAAATATGATTTGGTATTAGGAGCGAAGGATGGCAAAAAAGAGAGACGGATATTATAGGACAGAGGCACGCAAGGCCCGCCGCGAGAGATCCCCGATGGGGCTCTGGAGGCTTGTTGTCAGTGGGTGTGATGTGGTCGTGTTTGTGGTGACCATCATCTCGGCCCTGCTGTTGCTTGCGGGACTCATCGCCAAGGTTGTGGACCCCACCGCGACACCGCTTTTTGTCTTTGCCGGACTCTTCTACCAGATTATTTTTATGGTGAATATGGGGTGTGCGCTGTGGTGGGCCTTGCGCTGGCGAAAGTGGTTCTTCGTTTCTCTGGCGATGCTCATTATCGGAATGGGCAATATGGGCCTTTTCTACCGCTCGAACATCTCCACCAAGATACCCGAGATAAATAGAGATCGCAACGATTTGGTGGTTGCGAGCTACAATGTGATGGCCTTTGCGGCAATGTCCGACTCGGATGTGTCGGCCGAGCTGGATAGTGTGTCGATGTGGATTAACAAGCGGGGTGCCAACATTGTGTGCCTTCAGGAGAGCCACTTCAGCAGCCGCAATACCTTCGATAGTTTCAAGGAGGGACTCACAAGGTTGCGCTATGGATTTTTTGTCAATTCGACCACCTCACGAGCCGACTCGCAGACGGGCTCCGGATTTGCGGTGTTGAGTGCCTATCCCATTGTGCGTCACGGCATTTCCGACGCCGATGAGTCGAGCATTAATGCCGTGTGGGCCGATGTGAAGGTGGGGCGCGACACGGTGAGAATCTTCAATACCCACCTGCAATCTACGGGCATCACGCCAGAGGATAGCCAAACAACCCTCTCGGCACACATTATTGAGGACAAACAAGGGGGCGATAAACTTATGGGCGTTGCCCGCAAGATGTATGGCAACTACAAACTTCGTGCTGCCGAGGCCAAGCATATCTCAAGCCAGATTAAGGGGTCGAAATACCCTGTGATTGTCTGTGGCGACTTCAACGACACCCCCGTATCTTTCACCTACCGCAAGATGAAAACACGCCGCTTGGAGGACGCCTTTGTGGAGTGTGGCCGAGGTGTGGAATATACCTACAAGGGTCTTTACAACATCTTCCGCATAGATTACATCTTCTCGGACAAGGAGTTTTTCAATGTTAAGTCCTACGATTCCTATTCGATGGATATTTCAGACCACAAGGCACTCATCGTGCGCCTCGGAAGGGATAGTTAGAGGCGTTTGTATCAATAAATTAGGGAGGTCGGAATCTCACTCTCCCTAACCTCCCTACACAATATAGGATAGCTAACTGCTATAGTTTGCACACAAAGACCTGCTCGCCCACATAGATTGGCTTGTAGTCGGGTTCGCTCTCAAACAGACCATACATTGCCGAGCCCGAGCCCGACAGTGAGGCATAGAGGGCTCCTCTTCTTTGCAACTCGCGTTTGATGTTGGGAAGGATGGAGTAGCGAGGGAAGAGCGAAGCCTCAAAATCATTGACAATGGCGTCCTGCCACTGCTCTCTCGGGAGCCTGATGCGTCTCTCCAAAGGCAGCGCGGGGAGATGGGGGGTAACCCCTGCGTAGGCCTCGGGGGTTGAAATCTCAAAGTCGGGCTTGGTGATTACACACCACAGCCCCTGAAGGTCCACCTCGGCAGGTGCAAGAATCTCACCCCTACCACGACAATACATTGGCTCACCGTTGATGAAGAAGGGCACATCGCTACCAAGGCGTGCGGCCAATTCCACCATCTCCTCGTGGGAGAGTCCCAAATCAAAGAGGGTGTTTATGCCCTTGATGGCTGCTGCGGCGTCGGCACTGCCGCCCCCAAGTCCCGCCCCAAAGGGTATGCGCTTTTCGAGTCGCATATTCACCCCGGGGATGTTGTACCTCTCGCGCATAAGCATCCACGCCTTGACCACAAGGTTGCGGTCGGCCGAGCAGTTGATGCCGAGGCCGTCAATCTGTAGCGAGCAACCCTTGGTGGTGGCGGGTGTGATGTCGAGGGTGTCGTGGACACCGCCAACGGAAATCATAAGGGTATCAATCTCGTGGTAGCCGTCATCCCTCTTTTTGAGGATGTCGAGGCCGAGGTTGATTTTGGGGTAGGCGTTGATAATCATTTTGGTAGTTGTTTTTGTGGTGTAAAGATAAAAATTTTATCTTTGTCCCCCAAAGCCTATGAGTATGAAATTTCGCACCGAGATAACTATCACACCAAGTGTCAGCAAGATAGACCAACACAAAAGAGTCTTTTCATTGGGTTCGTGCTTCGCCCACAATGTTGCAGGGCGACTGCTCCGCAACGGTGTGGAGTGTCTGTGCAATCCGCTGGGCGAACTCTACAATCCTCTCTCCATCGAGCAGTGCATCAAGAGGCTTCTCGGGGGACAAAAGCTCACCGAAGGGGAACTCCACCGAAGGGGCGATGTGTGGTTTAGCTACCACACCCACGGACTCTTCGACACCACCGACCCGAAGGCTCTCCTGGAGCGTGTGGGGTGTGCTGTGGAGGAGGGCCAACGGGCTCTGCTGGGGGCAGACTTTGTTGTGCTGACGCTGGGCACTTCGTGGGTCTATGAGCGTGAGGGTGAGGTTGTTGCCAACTGTCACAAGATGCCCGCGGGCGAGTTCTCACGCCGCCGCCTTACCGTGGAGGAGGTTGTTGCCTCTCTGGAGAGGGTGGTCGATATGGTCGCACCCCGAAAGGTGATTCTCACCATCAGTCCCATACGCCACTTGGGCGATGGTCTTGAGGGCAATTCGGTGTCGAAGGCTGTGTTGAGGGTGGCTGTCGATGAGGTGGTGCGTAGCAGGGCAGAGGTGTGCTACTTTCCTGCCTATGAGATTCTCGTTGACGACCTGCGCGACTACCGCTTCTATGGGGAGGATATGATCCACCCCTCGGAGGTGGCCGTTGAGTATGTTTGGGAGCGTTTTTGTGGCGCTTTTATGAGCGAGGAGGCGATAGTTAAAGGGGCGTTGTTTGCCCGCTTGGCGGAGGCTGCCTCCCACCGTCCTCTGCACCCCGAGAGCGAGGAGTATGGTCGCTTTCGTAGTAAAATGCTTGCCGGAGCCGAGGCCCTTCTGGGGGAGTTTCCGGAGAGTGTTGTTGCCTTGCGCCTGGTGGAACTTTTCAGGCGTTAGAGGAGCCTTTTGTGGCAAAAATCTCTATGTTTGCTCAAAAATGTAGGCTTGGACTCTAAATATCAAAGATATTTACTATCTTTACCCGATATTTATAGAGCAAGCAAATGAAGCGTAGATTAATTACACTTTTTATACTCCTTTCGGTGGCGTTTTCGGCGGTGGCTGGCGAGCGCCCCAAACTCATCGTAAACTTTGTGGTTTCCCATATGAGGGAGTCCGATTTGGCCCGCTATGAGGTTGGCTTCGGAGAGGACGGTTTCAAGCGCCTGATGAAGGGTACCTACTACCCCTATGTTTACTATCCCTTTGCGCCCACAACCCCCTCGGCATTGGCAACCCTTTCGACAGGTGCGCTGCCTGCCGTACACGGCATTACGGGCGAGGGCTGGTGGAACCAGACCACCCAGAAGAGGGTGTCGGTGGTGAGCGATCCCAAGTGTATGAGCTTCAACTGCGACACGGAGGAGAGCAAGGTGTCGAATGCAAACCTCATTTTTGAGACCATCGGTGATGTTGTTGTGAGGAATACCAATGCAGGTCGCTCGGTGACGGTGGCTTCGGACGCCTCGTCGGCCATTATCCTCGGTGGCACAAACCCAACGGAGGTGTGGTGGCTCGACTCCCTTTCGGCAACCTGGACAACCTCCAGCAAGTATCATCGAGCTCTGCCCAAGTGGGTTAAAGATTTCAATAATTCGGGCTATTGGCTCCGTCAGCTGGGCCTCCCCTGGATTCTCTCCAAGCGCGATAATGCCTATCTCAACAGCCGTAGCTCCACAGCCCGCCCCTATGGCTATAAGCTCACCGACGAGGAGCGCACGCGCCGTTCGCAGCCCAAGGATTTGCGAGAGGTGCTCAATGGCTATGTTGCCAACGATGTGGTGGCACTGTTTGCCGAGCAGGCCATTATTAATAACTATCTGGGTGCCGATGAGGAGGTGGATATGATTAACATCTGCTTCGATTCGCCCCGAAGGATTGCTGCCCGCTACGGCCTCTCCTCAAGGGAGATGGAGGATATGTACTACAGGCTCGATCAGAATATTGCCAACATTATCAACTTCGCCGAGACACAGGCGGGCGGTAGTGTGATTTTCACCCTCACCTCCGATGGCGGCAATAGGGAGTATGTGAGCAGCGACAAGGTTTTCAACTCCACGCAGGCCCGCTTCTTGATAAACAGTTTCCTTTCGGCTACTTATGGCAAGGGTGATTGGGTGCTCGGATGTGAGAACTGCTCCTTCTGGCTCAACCATACGCTCATCTTCTCCAAAGGTCTGGATGTGTCGACTGTGCAACACCAGGTGGCCAACTTCGCGCTCCAGCTGCGAGGTGTTTCCCACGCGCTCTCGGCCTCCGATATGGCTGCCAGCGGCACTCTCTTTGGTGTGATGGAGCTCATTCAGAATAGTTACTACCCCAAGCGTTCGCCCGATGTTACTCTGGTGCTGATGCCCGATTGGTGTAACACCTTCCGCGAGGACTATGTGCCCCGCACCTCCTCGCAGCTCATCTATGCCCCCTACCGCCGTTCGCTGATTGCAATGTGTGGTATGGGTGTGGAGAATGGCGTTGTGATTAACCAGAAGGTCGATATGCGCTCCTTTGTGGTGAGCCTCGCCAGAATGCTTGGTATGGAGGCGCCCATTGGTGCCGAGTGGGACCCCCTGCCCGAGGCGGCTTCGAAGTAAGGCGGTAGATAGAACTACAACATATGGTTACAGCGATACGAAGTATCGCATAAAAGTTTTTGGTGCAGCTTTTTACAAAAAGCTGCGAAAGAGAAAAGGTGCAGCTTTTTAGAAAAGCTGCTAAAAAGAAAAAATGGAAATGAAAGATAGTATTCAAGAGGAGATTATCGCCGACTTCGAGATGTTCGACGATGTGGACGATAAACTCCAATTTTTGATTGATATGGCCGATGAGTGCCAGGAGATAGACCCCCGACATAAGACGGAGGAGTACCTCATCGACGGCTGCCAATCGAGGGTGTGGATCGATGCCGAGATGAGGGACGGCAAGGTCTATTTTTCGACCGACGCCGATGCCCTGATTGTTAAGGGCATTGCAGGCCTGCTCACCAAGGCCCTTGGCGGTCGCACTCCCGAGGAGATTATTGACACCGAACTCTACTTTATTGACCGTGTGGGCATCCGCTCCTACCTTTCGCCCACAAGGGCCAATGGTTTGGGAGAGATGCTCAACCAGATGAAGCGTTATGCCGTTGCTTTTGCGGCTGCAAATGTTAAGGAGGAGTAGCAGATGACAATGACACCCGAAGAGATACAGAGCGTCGAGAGAGAGATTGTCGATGTGCTCAAAAATATATACGACCCCGAGATTCCCGTGAATATCTACGACCTCGGCTTGGTCTATGATATTGACTACACCCCCGATGGGAATGTGCATATCCGTATGACACTCACCGCCCCCAACTGCCCTATGGCCGACTTCCTTGTTGAGGAGGTACACACCCAGGTGGCCAAGGTGAGGGGCGTGAAAGAGGTTGTTGTGGAGATTGTGTTCGACCCACCGTGGGATAAGAATATGATGAGCGAAGAGGCTCTTATGGAGCTGGGAATGTTGTAGGGCGCCTCTCTTCTGTGTGGATAAAGCAGGGGGAAAAGGCATAGACAGATTTGTCGAAGAGGGATGCAGCAGGAGTGTGCGATAACATTGGCGAGTATCGACTCGCTCAGGAGGACCAAACTGATGGAGGATATGTTGGTGCAGAGAGTTCTGCGCAAGAGCCAACGAGTGCTGGAGGTTTGGGAGTCGGTGGGTCGCGATTGGAACCAGACACTCTACCGTATGAGCGCCTATGCGATGGGTGCGCCACGCAACAGCCGCCCTATGGAGCAGCTCGCAAGCCGAGTGACCTTCTCGATGTGCGTCAGGGAGCGCGACTCGATAAGGAGGGTTGAGGCCCTGCTGTTGGGCTGCTCGGGAGTGCTCAATATGGAGTTCTTTGACGACTATATACTTGCCTTGCAGCAGGAGTTCGACTACTTGGCAAGCAAGTATCAGTTGCGAAGTATGAATGCCGGTGCGTGGGATAGGAGCAACCTGCTGCCTGCGGCCAATCCGGTGATGAGGATTGCGCAGTTTGCCGCCCTTGTGGCCCGAAGCCAATTTGTGCTCGATGAGTTACTGCGGATTGCCACACTCGAGGATGTGGAGCGATTTTTTGATGTTGCGGCAAGCGAGTATTGGCATAGTCGTTGCCTGCCCGACGGCAAAAAATATAATGGCACGGGCCGCCTTGGCCGCCAGAAGGTCTATATGTTGGCAATCAATCTGGTGGTGCCTATGCAGTTTGCCTACGCCTCTGTTACGGGCAAGGTGGGGCTCAAGGAGCAAGCAATGGCCTTTCTGGAGGCCATACCTGCCGAGCAAAACAGAGTGGTCGGTGGATGGACGGGCTACGGAGTGCCCTGCACCTCGGCCTACGATTCGCAAGCGCTCCTGGAACTCTCGGCGCTGTGTGAGCGCGGGGGTTGTGGGGAGTGCCCGCTCGGAAAGATGATTGAGAAGAGGAGATTAAAATTATAATATTACAATACAAAAAGGTTAAAATGAGTTTAGTTAAGTCTGTACTTAAGTTGTTCTTCGGAACAAAGAGTGACAAGGATCGCAAAGAGATTCAGCCCTATGTGGACAAAATCCTTGCTCTCTACCCTTCGATTGACGCCCTGAGCAACGACGAGTTGCGTGGTCGCTCGACAGCCCTCAAGGAGGCCATTGCCGAGTTTATCCGCCCCGAGGAGGAGCGCATTGCCAAACTGAAGGTGGAGATCGAGGAGGATATCACCATTGAGAAGAAGAGTGCCATCTCGAAGGAGATTGAGCAGCTCACCGAGAAGATTGACGAGAAGATTGAGAAGAAGCTCGACGAGATTCTGCCCGAGGCATTCGCCATTATGAAATCTACGGCAAGGAGGTTTGCCGAGCAGGATGTTGTTGAGGTCACCGCCTCGCAGTTCGATAGGGATCTGGCTGCCGACAGGGACTTTGTGAATATTGAGGGCGATAAGGCTGTGTGGAATACCACTTGGGGAGCAGGTGGCAACGAGATTAAGTGGGATATGGTGCACTACGATGTTCAGCTCTTCGGTGGCGTTGTGTTGCACAAGGGTAAGATTGCAGAGATGGCTACCGGTGAGGGTAAAACCCTGGTGGCCACCCTTCCCGTATTCCTCAATGCGCTGGCAGGCAAGGGTGTTCACGTTGTGACCGTCAATGACTATCTGGCCAAGCGTGACTGCGAGTGGATGGGCCCTATGTACCAATTCCACGGTCTGTCGGTGGAGTGTATCGACAACTACCGCCCCAACTCGGCAGAGCGTCGTAAGGCCTACAATGCCAACATCACCTTTGGTACCAACAATGAGTTTGGTTTCGACTACCTGAGGGACAATATGTCCATTCAGGCGAAGGAGCTCGTTCAGAAGAAACACCACTTCGCCATTGTCGATGAGGTCGACTCGGTATTGATTGACGATGCCCGTACGCCTCTGATTATCTCGGGTCCCGTGCCCAAGGGCGACGACCAGCTCTTCGATGAGTATCGCGACATCGTCGAGAGGCTCTATACCCTCCAGCGCAACTTCGCAGCCGACTGCCTTGTGAAGGCTCGTAAGCTCATCTCTGAGGGTAAGACCGACGAGGGTGGCGTGCTGCTGCTGCGTTCCCACAAGGGTTTGCCCAAGAATAAGAACCTCATCAAGTTCCTCTCGGAGCAGGGTATGAAGGTGCTCTTGCAGAAGACCGAGGCAATCTATATGGCAAACAAGAATGAGCGTATGCCCGAGATTACCGACGAGCTCTTCTTTGTGATTGACGAGAAGCTCAACTCGGTGGAGCTCACCGATAAGGGCCACGAGATGTTGGCCAAGTCGGTGGGTGACGACAAGTTCTTCGTGCTGCCCGACATCGGCACCGAGGTTGCCGCTCTCGAAAAGAGCGATATGACTGCCGAGGAGAAGGCTGCAAAGAAGGATGCAATCCTTGCCGACTATGCCATCAAGAGCGAGAGGGTACACACCGTGAACCAGCTCCTGAAGGCCTACAGTATGTTCGAGAAGGATGTGGAGTATGTGCTGATGGATGGCAAGGTGAAGATTGTCGATGAGCAGACGGGCCGTATTATGGAGGGCCGCCGCTACTCGGATGGTCTGCACCAGGCAATCGAGGCCAAGGAGAGGGTGAAGGTTGAGGCCGCCACCCAGACCTTCGCTACCATCACCCTTCAGAACTACTTCCGTATGTACCACAAACTCGCCGGTATGACCGGTACGGCAGAGACCGAGGCAAGTGAGTTTTGGAGCATCTATAAGCTCGATGTTGTTGTGATTCCCACCAACCGCCCCATTGCGCGTGAGGATAGGGAGGACCTTTTGTATAAGACCAAGAGGGAGAAATACAACGCCGTAGTTGAGGAGATCGCAAGGCTCGTGGCAGAGGGCCGCCCCGTATTGGTGGGTACAACCTCGGTTGAGGTGTCGGAGCTTTTGAGCCGCATCCTCAAGATTCGCCATATCCCCCACAATGTCCTCAATGCCAAGCAGCACGCCCTCGAGGCACAAGTTGTTGCCGAGGCAGGTAGGGCAGGTCAGGTGACCATCGCAACCAATATGGCGGGCCGTGGTACCGATATTAAACTCACGCCCGAGGTGAAGGCCGCAGGAGGTCTTGCCATCATCGGCACCGAGCGCCACGAGAGCCGCCGTGTGGACCGTCAGTTGCGTGGTCGTTCGGGTCGTCAGGGTGATCCCGGCTCGTCGCAGTTCTTCGTGTCGACCGAGGACGACCTGCTGCGTCTGTTTGGTGGCGACCGCCTCGCCTCGATGATGGATAAGATGGGCCTCCAGGAGGGTGAGGTTATCTCTGCCAAGATGATGAGCGGTGCCATCGAGAGGGCCCAGAAGAAGGTTGAGGAGAACAACTTCGGTATCCGTAAGCGCCTGTTGGAGTACGACGATGTGATGAACAAACAGCGTACGGCAATCTACGCTTTGCGTCGCCACGCACTCCACGGCGAGGGTGTGGATATCGACCTTAATAATATGATTCTCTCCTTTGCCGACACCTTTGTTGCAAACCTCAAGGGTGCATCCTTCGAGGAGTTCTCCTATGAGCTCATCCGTCAGGTGGCCATCCAGCCCACCTTCGATGAGGCAACCTATGCCAAGGCTTCCGAGGGCGAGCTTGCCGACCTTGTTATTGCCGACATTAGGGCTGCCTATGCACGCCGCGCACAGGTTGTGGCGCAGACCGCAATGCCCGTCATCCGCAACCTCGTGGAGAGCAATCCTCAGGCCGAGAATATGTATGTGCCCATCACCAACGGCACTCTCGTATTCAATGTGCTCGTGAACCTCAAGAAGTGCGCGGAGAACGAGGGCGCAGAGATCTACAAGATGTTCACCAAGATTGCGATGCTCACTACCATCGACGACAATTGGCGTGAGCACCTCAGGGAGATGGACGATCTGAAGCAGAGCGTTCAGAACGCCACCTATGAGCAGAAAGATCCTCTGTTGATTTATAAGGGCGAGAGCTATGGCCTCTTTGAGAATATGATTAATAAAGTAAATCAGGAGGTTATCTCAATTCTTATGAAGGGTTTCATCCCCACCAAGGAGCAGGCCGAGAGCCGCCTTTCGCGTCGCAAACAGTCGGAGCAGAAGGTCGATGTCGACAAACTTCAGGCTTCGCGTATGGCTGCCGCCGCACAGGCAGGTCAGGGCGAGAAGAGTCGTCCTATGCCTGTACACGTGGAGAAGAAGGTGCGCCCCAACGACCCCTGCCCCTGCGGGTCGGGGAAGAAGTATAAGCACTGCCACGGCGCATAAAAAACGCATATAGCGGGCGACTGCTGCGTTGCACTGCGATAAATCCCCTCCTCATTTGCGTTAAGCAAACTGCGGAGGGGATTTTCTTGTGCGCCTTACATTCATCCCACTATATGCGTTTTTACTTTCAAGGGGAGGCGGTGGATAGCACCACCCTCATTCGCTGGCACCGTTGTGCCCTGCGGAACTCGCCTTCTTGTTTGGCACAAAATTTCCTCCGTGAAAATCGTTTTATTTTCTTTCAAGGGGAGGCGGTCGGTAGCACCACCCTCACTCGTTGCGCCCGTTGGCGCCTGCGGAGGGGATTTTCTTGTGCGCCTAAAATCCGCTCGATTATCTGCGTTTTTTTATTTCTGCTTTTTGGGGAGTGGTGGGAGCCAAAATAACCATAGCCACCCACACAAAAAGCGGGCTTCCGCTTTACACGAGGTAAATGAGGAAGCCCGCTTATCGAATAATAACGAAGCAGACGCTCGCTATTTGTTGGCTTTTTAGATAACGCCCTGCTCAAGCATAGCCTGTGCAACCTTCATAAAGCCGGCGATGTTTGCGCCCTTCACGTAGTCAACGCTGCCATCAGCCTTCTCGCCGAAGCGTACGCACTGCTCGTGGATGCTCTGCATAATGAAGTGGAGTTTGTCGTCAACCTCCTGTGCCGACCAGCTGAGGTGAGCAGCGTTCTGGGTCATCTCAAGGCCCGAAGTAGCAACACCACCTGCGTTCACAGCCTTACCGGGAGCGAAGAGGATACCTGCGTTCTGGAAAGTAGCGATAGCCTCGGGGGTGCAACCCATATTCGAAACCTCGCAGCAGCACCAAGTACCATTAGCGAGAAGCTCTTTTGCATCGTCGCCATTGAGCTCGTTCTGGAAAGCGCAAGGAAGAGCGATGTCGCACTTCACGCTCCAAGCCTTCTTACCTGCGGTGA
>JAZQZA010000056.1:0-14431 GCA_045633765.1 Tidjanibacter sp.
TGTCGGCCCTCTTTATATATTAATAGGTATCCGCGGCCCCATTAGTGCAGTTTGGCACCGATGAGTTCAAGGAACTCCTGGCGAGTCTCGTGGTGGTTGAGGAAGGCTCCGCTGAAGGCCGAGGTTGTCGTTATGGAGTTCTGCTTCTGCACACCCCTCATCTGCATACACATATGCGCAGCCTCAATCACAACAGCCACACCGAGCGGGTTGAGAGTCTCCTGTATGCAGTCGCGAATCTCCATTGTGAGTCGCTCCTGCACCTGAAGGCGGCGCGCAAAGCTCTCCACGCAGCGAGGAATCTTCGAGAGTCCCACAATCTGACCGTTGGGAATATAGGCGATGTGGGCCTTGCCGTAGAAGGGTAACATATGGTGTTCGCAGAGCGAGTAGAGCTCAATGTCTTTGACAATGACCATCTGGCGGTAGTCCTCCTTGAAGATGGCGCTGCGCAGAATCTCGGCGGGGTCCTCAACATAGCCTTTGGTGAGAAACTGCATACATTTGGCAACCCTCTCGGGGGTCTTGATGAGCCCTTCGCGCTGGGTGTCTTCGCCCAAAAGGCGCAGTATGGCCTCGTAGTGTTCCATCAGCTGGGCCGTGGTCTCGGGATCGTAAATCTCCTCTTTCTTGTACATATCGGTAGTGGTTTTTTCGTAGTTTCTAATCTCTTTCGCGGGCGTAGCCGAAGATGCCAATCTCCAGCGAATCGGCCCTCTGATTCCTCTGCAGGGCGTCGCGCTCCAGAGCCTCAATCTCCCCGGTGAGCTCCTCCCTCTTGCGGGTTACCTCCTTGGTGGTCTTTTTGTCGTTGAGTCTCTCGAGCTCCTTGTTCAGCTTCTCGGCCTTTTTGCCAAGCGAGTCGGCCTCGCGATACAGCAGGGCGGCCTGTGCGAGGTCTATCGAGTCGAGGGGCATCCAGAGCGTGTCGGTGGGCAGCGTGGGGATGGGGGTGTTGATGTAGTGGCCCCTAAAGCGCATACTCTCGTCGAGGAACATCATAGGCTTGATGCGTAGCTCGTAGCTCATCTGCTCCAGAGCCTCCTCAATGGGTGGGAAGTAGGTGATGCGCAGTGAGGAGAAGCTGATGTGGGGCTCATCCTCGCGGCGTGTGTAGTCGGCCAGGAGAAGCTCATAACGCTCTGCCGAAGGTCTGGGGGTGATGGTTGTGGAGTAGTGCTTGGTGGTGCCGCCTCCCGAGAGGTTGTTGCGCATAAGGCTCAACCTCTTGCCGTTGCGGTCGTAGGTTGTGTGCTCCGATTGGAGTCGGAGGTTTTTGTCGAGGGTGTCGATGTTGTAGCTATACTCCACAACATACTCGCCCTTGTCGATGATGGGGAGCGAGATGCGCAATCGGGCCGTATCCTTCATACGATTTACCTCCACGCCATCGAGCGTAAATATCTCTTTCTTGCAGCCTGCCTTGGCGAGCGAGTCGATGAACCTCTTGTTTCGCAGTTTTGCTTGGTAGCCCTGCGAGAGGCTCTCCATATCGAGGATGGTGGCGTTCATCACATCGCCCAGACGGGCACTCTTTCTCTTCTGGAAGTTGGCCAGCGTGTTGAAAAAGTCGTCCTGTGTGTAGCCGTAGCGCTCGAGGATGGGGGTGTAGATATCCAGACTGTCGGTGTTGATTCTGTTGCTTGACACATAGGCATTGACCAGGAACATCTCGCGGGCGATGTTTTTGAGTTCATCGTCGGGGATGATGGTCTTTTTGGAGCAGCCGCCCAGCAGGAGGGAGCCCACGACTATCAGGAGAAGGTATTTAATTGCGTATTTCATTCGGTTTGTTACCTCTCGGTATCATTCCAGAGATGGTAAAATTGGTTATTATCAGCGTGACGGCCAGCACCGCCAACGATATTCCTACAATGTCGCCGAGGCGCATCTCTACGGGGTACTCCTCAATGAGGAAGGTGCTTCCCGGCATCTTGATAACCCCAAATAGAATCTGCACCGAGCAGACCACAACGCCCAGCAGAATGCCTCCCAGCACACCTCGCCCTCCAATCAGTCCACCCGCAAGGGTGAAGATGCGGGCCACAAACCCTCGTCGGGCGCCAATGGAGTAGAGAGTGGCAATGTCGTCCCTCTTCTCGGTGATGAGCATCACCAGTGAGCCTATGATGGTTGCTCCGGCGATGATGGTGACCAGCAGCAGTATGAAGAAGATGCTCCACTTCTCAAACTTGGTGGCCCTATACAGAGTCTCATTTACCTCATATCGACTCCTTACTTTGAACTCTTCGCCCAGCGCCCTCTGCACCCTTTTGGCCACCCTCTCAATGTTGTCTTGAGAGGTTGCCTTAACGGCCACACCCGAGAGCCTTCCCTCGCAGGTGAGGAACCTCTGGGCCCAATCGAGCGAGGTGAAGATGTGGCTTGTGAGCCCTGTGGCTCTCTCCGAGAGCGTGCCGCCGTGGCGCAGACTGTCGCTCTTGATGGCCGAGAGGGGCAGCAGGGGAGAGATGTTCTCCTTGCGCAGAGTGAGAATCTTCAGCGGCCCGTGTACGGCTGTATTCCTCACCGAGAAACCGTCGGCGAAGATGTTGTCGATATCTCTGCCGACAACCACGCGCCTCAAATCGCCCAAGGCGAGCTGCCAATTGCCATAGAGCAGCATATCCTCACCACCCAGAGCCACAACTTGTGAGTAGCTCTCTTGCTCCACACCGCGCAGTGTGGCAAAGGCCTGCTTGCCGTGGTACTCCACCATAACGCTCTCCTCAATGTAGGGGGCGTAGGCCTCCACGCCAATATTCGGCGTCAGCTCCTCCCAGGCAAAAGCCTCCTCGTGGAAATGTTTGCCCTTTGCGGGGGTGATGATAATGTCGGCCTCCGAGGTGGTGTCGAGTCTGCGGAGGATGGTGTCGAAGCCATTATAGACAGAGAGCAGGATGACCATTGCGGCCACCGCAACGCCTATCGCAATGGAACTCACTGCTGCGGTGGTGTTGATCACCGAGAGCGACTTGCGAGAGCGTAGGTAACGGCGTGCAAACAGCAGCTCAAGACCCCCTCTGTGTGTTGGCTTCCCTTTTCCCATTTGCGGTGGATAGTGGTGTGGCTACTTTTTCAGGAGGTTGTCGATGTTCTCGATATACTCCAGCGAGTCGTCGAGGAAGAAGGTAATCTCGGGCACGAGTCGCAGCTGGTTCCTCATCTTGGCGCCCAGCAGTTTGCGAATCTTCCAGCTCTCGGCCTGAATCTTTGCCATAATCTCATCGTGGCGGTCGAAGGGGAAGATGCTCAGGTATATGCGGGCATACTCCAAGTCGGGGCTCACCCTCACAGCCGTCACAGAGACAATCACGCCCCTGACCAATTCGGCACACTCCTTAAGGAAGAGGTTGCTTATATCTTTCTGAATCTGACGAGCCACTTTCTGCTGTCGGGTCGATTCTCCAAAGTTGTTCTCCATATGTTTCTATTCCGTTTTTTTAATGATTTATCAGATGTTTTTTACTCTATGGTGGTGATGAGTTGTGCCCCCTCGGCCAGCTCAATGATGCTCTCCTCCGAGGGGAGCATCTCGGCCCCAGCTGCACGCGCGGCTTTGCGTTGTGCGGGGCTAAAGGACCAGCTGCCCGAATGGTTCCAGCGGTAGGCAACACCGAGGCTCAGGTTGATGTTATCAACGGGCGAGCGCAGAAATTGTGTGCCGAGGTAGATGGTTTTGCGTTTGACGATGTCGGAGTAACCGAAGTAGTAGCGCGCCTCGGCCATAACCTCAATGCGGCTGAAGTTAAGACCCGCACCGAGGCCCACAACAAGGCCATAGGTGAATCGGTTGTCCCTCACCGTCTGCCACTCGTAGTCGAAATTCTCCACCACCTTCGTATCGTTGTTGATGTAGTACTCAATGGAGCCCTGCGAGAGGTTGTAGGAGAGGGTTGCGCCCGCGTTGAGGAAGAGCCTCAAGCGCCCGTCGAAAGCAAAAGCGTGGGGCTGCCACATAATGGGCAGGGTTATGGAGTTGAAGTGGCGGCCATAGGTGAACTGCTTACTGTTCCTGTCGAGGGCTGCATACTCGAAACCCCTCTGCAGAAGTTCAAGTTCCACGCAGATACCTCCCGTGTAGTCGTCATAGAGGTAGGCACTATCCTTGCCACCTCCGTAGTAAACCCAATAAAGACCTCCGTTGAGTTTGCCCCACACGGGGGGAGAGGTCCAGTGGGGATAGAGCCTCACATCGCCCTCGCCCCAGCCGCCCTTGACGCCGAAGTACTGCACTTGGGAGTGTGCTTTGGGGAGCCCCAAAAGGAGCATAAGCACCACCATTAAGCCTATTTTTGTGATATTTTTCATTATTTGTTTGCTCGGTTTTTCAATCAATCAATCCTGCTCTTTGTGTTGCGCCGATGGGTGGGGCTATCGCGACATTGAGCCCACAGCGCTCTTCATCGAGCTCATACCCGACGAGAAGCCACCCAGGCCGCCGCCCTGCTCCTTCTCACGCTTGAGAGCCTCCTGGCGCCTCTTCTCCCTATCCTCGAGCACCTTCTGGAGCCTTACGGCCTCGGTCTTTCGCAGCTGCTCATTGACGCTCTCAAAGGTGATGGGCTCGAAGAGTTCGTTGGCGTCGATGTTAATCTCAATCTCCCAGTTGGCCTTGACCTCAATGAGCCCCTCGTCCTTGGGGCCCACATAGGGCTCCGTACGCTCGGGCTGGCGGCGCTCAATAAGGTTGCCTGTATCCCACTTGCCGTTGGCGTTGCCGTCCTCCAGCACAGCGATTTTCACCTTGCCGGGGGTTACATAGTTGAAGGCATAGGTGCCCGTTGTGGCGTTCTTAACCTCGGCAATGGTCTTGCCCGACTCATTCTTGAGGTAGATTACATAGTTGCTCGCCTCGCTCTTGCCGTTAATCTTCACCATCACCACGCCGAACTTTTCGGGGTCCATTGTGGTGTAGTCGTTGCGGAGGGTGTCGTTCATTTCGCCCGCCACATTGCGGAAGGCGCCGGCAGGCACCACGAGTTTATACTTCTTCTTGGGGTCCCACTTGGCCTTCAGGTGCCAAATCTTCATATCGATACTATCGCGGAAGAACTCATACTCCATCTTGGGCAACTCCGAGAGGTCCTCGGCGATGCTCTCCACACCTCTCTTTTGTGCCTCCTTGGCCTTCTCCTCGGCAATCTTCTTTTCCTCCTCGGGGGAGAGCGCATCGCCCGCCACTCGCAGGTCGATGGCTGCCGTATCAACCGCCACCAGAGGCATTGCAAACTTGAAGGTCACCGTCTTCTCGGGGTTGAGCTCGCCTCTGCTCACCTCCACCGTGAAGGGATTTTTCTTCACAGGGGGAACATACTCCACGCTATCCTTCAGGGCTTGCTCCATCTTCTTCTCCTCCTCCTCGCGGGCCTTCTTCTCCTCCTTGCTCTCGATGTATTTCCAAACGAGCGTCAGTTTGGCGGTGTCGGGCACAAGGTTGTTTATCGAGTCGTGCTTCATATAGACCACCCGGCCTTTCAGGGTGTCGGCGAGTCGCTCGGCGGGGACATTGAGCCAGTAGTTCACCGTATCCCTGTCGCGGGTGACATACTCGGTGACAATCTCGCTGTGGTCGATGCTGTCAATCGAGAAGTCGAGCACCTCGGGCCAGGGGGCACCAAAGAAGAGGGTTACCTTGTGTTGGCTCTCGCGCTTCGACTCGGCGAGGTTCTGACGCAGGAACCTTCCGTCGGTGAACATCTGGAAGTAGAGTTGTGGCTCGGCTGTGAGGTAGTGGCGCGTGGTGTCGTACCACACCCTGAAGTCGGGCTCCCTCAAGGGGTTGCGTGCCGAGTCGAGGAAACCCACCATATCCGTTTCGGGGTCGTAGGTGAAGTTGTTGTTCTTGTCCTCAATGGCGTAGATTTTATAGTCTATGGGTTTGAGGTTCTGGGCAATGAAGATGCCGTTGCCACCTGCTCGGGCCACGGCTGCGGGCTTGTATTTGAGCAGAATGGAGTCGTAGTCGGGAATCGAATCCACCTCGGCGGGGTAGAAGAAGATGAGCGAATGGCTCACGCTATCGCCCTTGCTGGCGCTCACCGTGTAGCCACTCATAACCATCGAGTCGATGGTGTCGCCCGTGGAGAATACATAGCGCATACCGCTCAGGCGGTTGCCCTCGTTGTTGTCCACAATAGAGTTGCCGAAGTTCAGAGCGTAGGTTTGATTCTCCTCGAGGGTGTCGAGGATGGTGATGCGTATGCCCTTGCCGCTGGTGGTCACCGTGGGGGTCTTCTTCATCATCGGCGAGGTGAAGAACTCCTTCTGCTGGTCCTTAATCTGGACATACTCATTGAAGCCGATGAAGATCTCCTTGCCGGTGAAGTTGGTGGTGCCAAATCCGGGTGTGGCGCTTATGACAATGGGGGGAAGTGTATCCTTGGGGCCACCCTGAAGCGAGGCCACATTGGCACAACGCCACAGAAGGCTGCTACTAAACAGCCCCACCATCATAATCTGCAAAAATCTCTTACCTAACTCTTTGCTCATTCCTTATCGCAGCTTTTTGCAAAAAGCTGCACCAAAAACTTTTAGTGTAACCGTGAGGTTACCGTTCTACTTACTGCCTTGCTTCGGAGCCACCAGCACTCGCTGTGGCCGTTGCCACCCAAAAACTTTTAGAGTAACCGCGAGGTCACCGTTTTACTTACTGCCTTACTTCGGAGCCGCTATCACTCGCTGCGACCGTTGTCGCCCATCTCCTCAAAGAGGGTGTGGATGGTTTTGCGCAGGATGGGGTGAATCTTATCGGGGGCAATCTCGTTCAAGGGGCGCAGCACAAAGTCCCTGTCCTGAATCAGGGGGTGGGGGATTTTGAGCGTGGGGGTGTCGATAACCTCGTCGTCGTAGAAGAGGATGTCGATGTCGATTTTGCGGGGTGCAAATCTCTCACCCGTTTGTGCCTTGATGCGAGCTTCCTCCTCGCGGTCGCGGCCCAGCTTCTGCTCAATCTCGAGCACCTTCTCGAGCAACTCCTCGGGCGAGAAGTCGGTGTCGAGGATGATAGCCTGGTTGTAGAAGTTCTCCGACGAGGTGAAGCCCCAAGCCTTGCTTTCGTAGCTGTGGGAGCAGCGCAGGATGATACCCAGGTTTTTGTTAATCTCCTGCTGTGCGCGACGCAAAGTATCCTTCACATCGCCAATGTTGCCTCCTGTTATTATTATCGCTTTTGCCATATTGTTTGTTGTGTTGTTTTAGGTTTGTTTTCAGTTTTTTAGCCCCTCATCGCAATTAGTTTGCTTGTTGCGAGTGCGAAGTGGGTGAAGACCATTCGAGGGTTGCCGTTCTGGCCGATATCTCTCAATGCGCGCTCCATCTCGGCCACCAGCGCCTCCACATTGTGGTTGGCAACATAGGGCGCGAACTTCAGGCAGAACTCCCTCTCGGCACCCCAGAGGTGGCTCAGGTTCTCCAATCCGGCGGTGAGCATATAGCTCTCGCGGATGAGCCCCAAGGCATACTCGAGGAAGTTTTTCTGCGCCTCACGACCCGACGAGGCCAGCTGCTCGGCCCACTCGAAGAGCTCCAGGTGGCGGTTGCTGAACGACAGGCGCATAAGCCTTGTGAAGAGCTCGAAGTTGTCGGTGCCGGCCACGCCCTCTTCGGAGAGGACTCGGCGCAGGGCTATGATGGAGCCGTCGGCTATGCGTGCGGCGGCTGCGGCACTCTCGGGGGTGGCTCCCAACCTCTCCACGGCGTAGGCTGCCAAGGCTTCGGGCTCTATGCGGCCGACATTAATGGGCTGGGTGCGCGAGATGATGGTGTCCAGCAGTTGCTCGGGATGCTCTGCAATGAGCAGAAAGAGGGTTTTCTCCCAGGGCTCCTCGAGAATCTTCAGGAGGGTGTTGGCGGCCTCGCGGTTCATTCGCTCGGGGAGCCAGATGATGACACTCTTGAACTCGCCCTCAAAGGCCTTGAAGGAGAGTTTGCGGATGATGTTGTCGGCCTCCTTTTTGGGGATGATGCCCTGCGAGTTGCCCGCATCGATGGCCTCATACCACGCCTTCTCGTCGAAGATTGCGTCGTTGACCCTCACAAACTCCCTCCACTCGCCCACGAAGGAGTCGCAGGTGGGATTCTTTGTGGGGTTCACGATGGGGAATGCGAAGTGCATATCGGGGTGGGCGAGGGCCTCAATCTGCACACACGAGGGGCATTTGCCACAGGGCTCTCCGCCCTCACGATGGGCGCAATGGAGATACTGCACATAGGCCAACGCCACTTGCAGAGTGCCCCAACCACACTCCCCCGTAATGAGTTGGGCGTGGCTCACCCTGCCCGCATCGATATTCTTGCGCAGGGTGTCGAGCAGCTCTTTGTGGCCTATAACTTCGCTAAATTTCATAGAAATTTACTCTTTAGTGCTTAATGCAAAAAACAAAGGTAAGCTTTTTTTCCGAAAAAACTACGTTTTTTACGCTCGGGCATAAAAAGAAGCGCGAGAGTCGAAGCTCCCGCGCCCTGATTTAACCCCCAAGAGGGTGGCTGTTATTTGCCCGTACTGCCGAAGCCGCCAGCGCCACGAGTGGTGTCGGAGAGCTCCTCGGTGGGCTCCCACTCCACCTGTGAGTGCTGTGCTACAACGAGTTGTGCAATCCTCTCGCCGTCGTTGATGGTGAACTCCTCGGAGGAGAGGTTGGCCAAGATGACCTTCACCTCGCCACGATAGTCGGCGTCGATAGTGCCGGGGGCGTTCAGGACGGTGAGTCCATATTTTGCGGCCAGACCGCTGCGAGGCCTCACTTGCATCTCATAGCCTGCGGGCAGCTCCACAAACAGTCCTGTGGGGATGAGTGCGCGTGCAAGGGGTTTGAGTACGACGGGCTCATCGAGGTTGGCCCTGACATCCATACCCGCTGACAGAGGGGTCTCGTAGCGGGGCAGGTCGTGGTGGGAGCGGTTGATGACTTTCACTTTCATAGTTATAGGTTTTTTGTGATACTATTTTCGGCGTAAAACGGAGCGCACAAGGCCTCCGATGTTGATTCTCTCACGGCGCACAACAAACACCACAAACAGTGCAAGCATTGCGCTGTTGGTCAGGTATTTGGCGATGGCGGGCAACTCCTCGGTGAGGAGCGAAAGGCCCCACAGAGCAGCCGTCACAGCGGCGTAGAGAGCAATGCGTTTGAGGTTGTAGGGCGTGGGGCAGTGACGCTGGTTGAGGCGGTAGCTTACAAGCACCATTGCCAGCTCACACAGAAGCCTCGCAAGGGCCGCACCCGCATAGCCCAAAGTGGGGACCAGAAGGATGTTGAAAACAACCGTAAACACAAGTCCCGTACCCGTAATCCAGATGGCATATTTGGTGGCTCCCGACTGCTTGTACCAGAACGAGAGGTTAAGAACCACGCCGCTCAAAGCGTTGCTCACCAACACCATCGGCAGAATGTACATACCCTCCCTGAAGGCGGGGCCCACAATGAGGGCGAAGAGGTCGGCAAAGAGGGTGATAAAGAGGAAGATAGCAAGGCTCACTATCACAAAGTATTTCATGACCTCGGCATTGGAGTTCTTGAACTCGTCCTTCTTGAATTCGGCCAGGAAGAAGGGCTCGGCCGCAAGCCTGTACATCTGCGTAAAGAGGAGCATAACCACGCCAATCTTCACCACCGCACCGTAGATTCCGAGTGCCGCAAGGCTCTCCTCGGCGGGCATCAGGAACTTAATCATCTGGCGGTCGATAAACTCGTTGGCGGTGCCTGCAATGCCGCTCACCAGCAGAGGCAGCGAGTAGAGGAAGATGGTGCGAAGAATCTTGCCGCTAAAGCGAGGTCGTCCACCCCTGGAGAGCCACAACAAAATGGCAAAACTGAGGGCGCTGGCGATGAGGTTGGCAACAATGGCGTAGCCGGGGTCGGTGGGAGTTTCGAAAATCCTAAAACATTGGGGCTGACCATTATAGAACCACAAGCAGAGGGCAATGTTTAGCACTACCGAGAAGAGCCTGACGGCCACATAGTGGAGTGCTCGTCCCTCCTGTCGAAGGCGCGCAAAGGGTATGGCGCCCGCCACATCGAAGAAGATAATCAGAGCGGTAAATATCACATACGGAGTGCCGCTATAGCCCATAGCCGCCGAGAGCGGAGCGTTGAAGAGGAGCGCCGCGGCCAAAAAGAGTGTCGAGGCCGTCAGCACCGCACCCCAGGTTGTGCCAAACACCTTGGACTTCTCCTCCTGGGAGGTCGCCTTGGCAGCAAAGCGGAAGTAGCCGCTCTCCATACCGAGCGTGAGCACCACGAGCGCAAAGGGTATCAGCGCGTAGATGTCGGTCACGATACCATACTCCGCAGGGGTCATTATGCGGGTGTAGTAGGGGACCAAGAGGTAATTGAGCAGTCGTGCAATGACGCTGCTGATACCATAGATGGCCACCTGGCCCGCAAGCTTTGTGAGGTTATTCGACATTGGCGTAATGTTCTCTTGGTGAATTGTTTATTTGCGACCGGCCTCGCCCGAAAGCAATCCGCAGGCAGCCTTGATATCCTCGCCCCTCGAGGCTCGGATGGTGGTCATAATACCCTTCTTGGTGAGCGTGTCGCGGAAGCGTATCATCTTCTCCCCGTCGGGGCTCACATAGGGTGAGTCGGGGATGGCGTGGAAGCGGATGAGGTTGATGCGGCACTTGAGTCCGTCGAGCAGTCGGCACAACTCCTTGATGTGCTCGGGCGAATCGTTCATACCCTTCAGCACGATGTACTCAAAGCTCACACGGCGCTGATGGGAGAAATCATACTGCTTCAGGAGAGCAACCACATCGCGTATGGGAAAAGCCTTTTCGACGGGCATAATCTCCTTGCGCTGCTCGCCAAAGGGGTTGTGGAGCGAGACGGCAAGGTGGACCTGCGACTCCTTCATAAAGCGTTTCAGATTGGGGATAACGCCCACGGTGGAGAGCGTCACCCTCGTTGGGCTCCAGCCAAAACCCCACGCCGAGGTCATAACCTCCAGGGCGCGCATAACATTGTCGGGGTTGTCCAAAGGCTCGCCCATACCCATCAGCACCACATTCGTAATGCTCTCTCTCTCGGGCAGCGAGCATATCTGGTTGAGAATCTCGGCCACGGTGAGGTCGCCGTGGTAGCCACCTCGTCCCGTGAAGCAGAACTTACACCCCATCTTGCATCCCGCTTGGGAGGAGATACAGAGAGTTGCGCGGTCGCCGTCGGGGATGAAGGCGCTTTCAATCCTCTGGCCTCCACCCACCACGAAGATATACTTCTTGGTGCCGTCCAAGCTCTCCGACACACTCACAGGGGCACTCAACCCCAGCGAGTAGCGCTCCGCAAGGGCCTTTCTGCCCGCCAGAGAGATGTTGGTCATCTGCTCAAATGAGGTTGCCCCCTTCTTGTACATCCACTCGGCCAGCTGTGTGGCAGCGAACTTGGGCAGCCCCACACTCTGTGCAACCGCCTTGAGTTCTTCGATATTTTTTCCTATAAGCGACTCCATACCGCAAAGATACGCCTCAAAGTTGAAAGTTGAAAACCGCAACCCATTTTTTTGTTCCCTCGAGGGGGAGAGTGGGTGCAGTTTGTCGTTTTTGTCACTACCTTTGTACCACATTCAACACCTTTTTGATATGAGATTTTTGCGCTTATTGACCTTTGTGGTGTGGGGGATGATGATGACCTCCTGCGCTACGGTGTGGAGCCCCGAGGAGCGAGAGCTTATCAATGGGGCTGGCCTCTCGCGAATGAGGGTTGTGACCATCGCCTCCGAGGCCGACTCACTACTGCTCCGCAGAGAGTGTGAGCCGCTGACATACAAGCATATATCCTCGCCCGAGTTTGGCCGCCTTGTGGCCTCAATGATTGAGACTGTGGGGGACCCCGAGAATGAGGGTGTGGGCATTGCCGCCCCACAGGTGGGCATCTCTCGCCGAGTGGTGGTCGTGCAACGATTCGACAAGGAGGGAACACCCTTTGAGGTCTATGTGAACCCCGAGATTGTGGCCCGCAGCGAGAGCGTCGCCCTCGGTGGCGAGGGGTGTCTTTCGGTGCCCGACCGCAGAGGTGAGGTGCCCCGAGCCACGCAGATAACTCTCCGCTACCGAGATGCGGTGACCTTTGAGCCGCGCCAGGAGGTTGTCGAGGGCTTCACGGCCGTAATCTTCCAGCACGAGATAGACCACCTCGACGGCATCCTCTACATCGACCGACTCCAATAGCCCTCGGGTAAAAAATCATTGATTTTGGGTATGTCGGGATTGGCAAAAAAATCGTAACTTTGCCCACGCTTTTGGTAAACGCTAATCAGCAATGAGTATTCAGTCCTTCCCCGCACGCTACCGCGCTACGGATATGTTGCGCGAGTTGATAAACGACAACGGAGCGTTGTTGTTCGTAATGAGCCGCTTTGGTATTCCCCTCGGTTTTGGCGACAAGACCGTGGGCGACATCTGCACCGCAAAAGGGGTGGATACGGCCACCTTTCTCGCTGTGGCCAACTTCACCAGCGGCCGCCAATGGGACGACAAAGAGCTCTCCCTCGCACAACTTATGGAGTATCTCAAGAGGGCCCACGTGTGGTTCCTGGAGTTCAACCTGCCCTCCATTCGCCGCAAACTTATTGAGGCCATCGACTGCTCGGGTAAGGATGAGGTTGCTCTGCTGATTCTCAAGTTCTATGACGACTATGTCTCCGAGGTGAGAAGGCATATGGAGCACGAAAATTCCACCGTCTTTGCCTATGTGGAGGCGCTGATGAAGGGCTTTCTCAATCGTGACTATACCATCGAATCCTTTGCGGAGAAGCACTCCAATCGCGACTCGCGCCTGGCCGATAAGCTTGCCGAGCTGAAGAGTGTGATTGTGCGCTACTACCCACAGGAGGGCAACGCCGACCTACTTCACTCGGTGCTCTTCGATATTATCAACTGCGAGAGCGACATCGCCAACCACTGCCTTGTGGAGGATGGTATCTTTGTGCCCGCGGTGAAAAGGCTCGAGGAGTCGTTGCGCAAACAGGGCGCGGGCTACGATGAGCAACAGATATCCTCGGGCGAGAACGCTCCCGAACAGCTGTCGCAGAGAGAGCGAGAGATTATCTCGTGTGTGGCCAAGGGTATGACCAGCAAGGAGATAGCCGACCACCTGTGCCTCTCGGTGCATACGGTTACCACCCACCGCCGCAATATCACAACCAAACTCCAAATCCACTCCCCGGCCGGCCTCACCATCTTTGCTATTGTCAATAAGCTGGTGAGCATCGAGGATATTAAACTCCAGTAGGGCAGGGCGGGAGCCTTGTTGTGTGGGGAATGATTGGAGGTGCGAGGTGTTATTCCCGCCTTGAGGAAGAATTTTTTTATAATTTTAGACTTTCAATTTTCAATATTCAATTTTATTTGTATATTTGCACGCTCAAATGGACGAATAGTTGGTTTGACCGATCGAGGAGAGATGCCGGAGTGGTCGATCGGGGCGGTCTCGAAAACCGTTATACCTTCGGGTATCCAGGGTTCGAATCCCTGTCTCTCCGCAAAATGGCAAAGAAGCCCACAACCTCTGCTTTAAGGCAGAGGTTTTTTTATGCAGATAGGTGGCTGGGAGTTTACTCACAAGCCACCTATCTTTGCATAAAAAGGCAACTTTCCGAAGGAAAAATTGGGGGCTCTCTTTTTTGTTTCTGCACACCTCTTACAAACAAGTTTGCCGAGGCTTACAAAACAAAAAAGGATTCGATTTACATCGAAGCCCTGCGACCATTTTTGCCCATTTTGCGGAGAGAGAGGGATTCGAACCCTCGACACCCTTTTGAGGTGTACGCACTTTCCAGGCGGGCTCCTTAAACCACTCGGTCACCTCTCCTTTCGCATCTCGCACAACTCTTAAGCGGCGAAATGCGGCGCAAGATAAGAATAATTTTTCGTTCTTGGAAAATTATTTGCCAAATTCTCCACAAATCGACTTTTTAAGCAGCTTGCGGCGGCCCGCAGGGGTGTGCTCGTGCGCCAAAACATACATCATCTTCGTAACGGCCGCCTCAGTGGTCATATCCCTGCCGCTAATGACGCCAATCTTCTGCAGCGCAACGCCCGTTTCGTAGATGTCCATATTGACCGCACCATTGCCACACTGCGTCACATTCACAATGCTGATACCCTTGGCGATAGCCTCCTTCAGGGTGCCGATAAACCACTCCTTGGTGGGGGCGTTGCCTGCGCCATAGGTCTCCAGAACCACACCCTTAACACCGCTCGAGAGCATTGCTCTCAACACGCTCTCGGTGAGGCCGGGGAAGATTTTAATGATGGCCACATCCCTCTCCAGCGAGGTGCTGATGCCAAAGGGGGCACCCGCCTTGGGGCGGTGGATGTAGGGGTCGTTATACTGAATGCTCACGCCCACCTCCGCAAGTGGGGGGTAGTTGTTCGATGCAAAGGCGCTGAGCTCCTCGGCGCTCTGCTTGGTTGTGCGGTTGCCAC
>JAZQZA010000057.1:0-15369 GCA_045633765.1 Tidjanibacter sp.
GAGTTCTCGCGCAACTTCCGCAACGAGGGTATGGACCGCACCCACAACCCCGAGTTTACCTGTATGGAGATCTATGTTCCCTACAAGGACTACTTCTGGATGATGGAGTTTACGGAGAAGATGCTGGAGAAGGTTTGCGTGGCTGTAAATGGCACCTCCGAGGTGAACATCGCCGGCAATCAGATCTCCTTCAAGGCCCCCTTCCGCCGCCTTTCGATGACCGACGCCATCAAGGAGAAGACCGGCTACGACATCACAGGCCAGACAGAGGAGCAACTTCGCGAGGCTTGCCAGAGGCTTAATGTGGAGATTGATGACACTATGGGCAAAGGCAAACTCATTGACGCCATCTTCGGCACCTACTGCGAGGAGCACCTCATTCAGCCCACCTTTATCACCGACTATCCTATCGAGATGTCGCCCCTGTGCAAACGCCACCGTTCCAACCCCGACCTCACCGAGCGCTTTGAGCTCTTTGTGAACGGTAAGGAGCTCTGCAACGCCTACTCGGAGCTCAACGACCCCATCGACCAGTATGAGCGTTTCCAGGAGCAGTTGCGCCTGTCGGAGAAGGGTGACGACGAGGCAATGTTCATCGATATGGACTTCGTAAGGGCTCTGGAGTATGGTATGCCCACCTGCTCGGGTATGGGTATCGGCATCGACCGTCTTACGATGTTTATGACCGGTCAGCAGACCATTCAGGATGTGCTTCTCTTCCCCCAGATGAAGCCCGAGAAGGGTTCGCAGAAGGATTCGGACGATAAATATATCGCCAAGGGTATTCCCGCAGAGTGGATTCCCGTACTGCAGAAGATGAGCTTCGTGAAGGTGGAGATGCTCCAGAAACTCTCCGCAGGCAAGCTCTTCAACGACCTCTGTGGCTTCAACAAGAAGAACAAACTTGGCCTCAAGAACCCAACGATGGATGAGGTAAAAGGCTGGATTTCATCCAGCGAGTCTAACGTCTAAAGTCCAACGTCAATAGTCACGGGCAACAAAGTTGCCCGAAAACACTATCGTACTATGAGGAGATTTGAGGAGTTGAGAGTATGGAGCGACGCTCGATGTCTGGTTAGAGATATTTACGCTCTGACTGAACCCATAAAGGACTGGAGTTTCAAAGACCAAATCAGACGAGCGGCCGTGTCTGTAATGAATAATATTGCAGAAGGTTCCGAGTCTGGAAGCGATGCAAACTTCATAAAATTCCTCAACATTTCTAAAGGGAGTTGCGGCGAAGTGCGTAGTATGTTATATCTGATAGAGGATTTATTTCAGGTAGAACACCAAAGAATAGTCGATATTCAGGATACAACAGAACGCATAGGCTCAAATATACACAATTTGATATTATACTTAAATAACAAGAACAAACATTAAAGTAAACTTGTCTAACTCAAATGTCGTTAGACGATAGACGTTAGACATTAGACTAAAGATTATGAGAAAAAAAATTGTAGCGGGTAACTGGAAGATGAATACCACCCCCGCAGAAGGTTTAGAGTTAGTTAAGAATGTAATCGCACAGAGCGCCGAGGTTTGCAGCTGTGTAAACTTCATCGTATGCCCTCCCTTCACCCACCTCTCGCAGGTGGCCGAGGCTGCCAAAGGTAGCCGCGTGGCTGTGGGCGCACAAAACTGTGCAGCAGAGGCCAAAGGTGCCTACACCGGTGAGGTGAGCGCCGCAATGTTGGCTTCGCTCGGTATTGAGTATGTAATCCTTGGCCACAGCGAGCGCCGCGAGTACTACGGCGAGACCAGCGCCACCCTTAACAAGAAGATGGAGCAGGCATACGCCAATGGTCTGAAGCCCATCTACTGCGTGGGTGAGCGTCTTGAGGAGCGTGAGGCAGAGCGCCACTTCGAGGTTGTGAAGGCTCAGATTGAGGAGGTTGTTTTCAACCTCACCGAGGAGCAGTTTGCCGACCTTGTTATCGCCTACGAGCCCGTATGGGCAATCGGTACCGGCAAGACCGCTACCGCCGAGCAGGCCGAGGAGATTCACGCCTACATCCGCAGCGTCCTGGCCGAGAAGTTCGGTGAGGCTGCAGCCAACACCCCCATCCTCTATGGTGGTAGCTGCAAGCCCAGCAACGCCCAGGAGATCTTCGCCAAGGAGAATGTTGACGGTGGCCTTATCGGTGGCGCCGCTCTCAAAGCCGAGGACTTCATCGGCATCAGCAAAGGCTTCTAAAAGCATTAACACATTAAATAATAAGGAAGCGCAGGAGTAAGCCCCTGCGCTTCCTTATTTTTAGCTGCAATATTGTTTATGATACTTGAAAGCCTTTTGGAAAACTAGTTAATTAATACCTTTTAATACGCTTAATATTAAAAACTTTAATGAGTAGCTATAATTGCCTTTAGTTTTCTAGCTAACTAAATACAAGTTTGCATCAATAAGCTCATAATAATTAGTACTACAGCCGCCCACACATATCCTTGGGCTTCTTCCCAAGCACCTTTACCCGCTCGTGAAAGAGATTCTTTCAGTTCGCTTACAAATCTCTTCGCATAGTCTTTAGCCTCCCTAACGTCCTCTTCGACAGTTTTGTCTTGGAACTCGTATTCTCTCTCATAATAATCATTAGTATATTCATCATCATTGCTATCATGACAACGCTTACTTTGTACATAACCTATAAAGATAGAATACTCCGCATCGTAACGGACCTTTTTTTCAGGATTGGATAGTATCGCATAGGCCTCATTGATGTCTTGCATAATCTCCGTGGAGTCTGTATTAGGATTTTTGTCAGGATGCCAAAGAATGGATTGTTTACGATAAGCGGTTTTGATCTCTTCTTGACTTGAGGGATAGTTAATGTTTAATATTTTATAGTAATCTCTAAACATACAATCTAACAACTTACTCCTCTTTTGCTTTTTTCCAAATGGCACGAATAGCCCCAATCAATCCAGCAAAAAGAATTAATCCTAAAATTCCAGGCCCAAGACCAGCATCTGCTCTTGATCCCGCAATTGGGACATAGATTAGCATAAATAACAAAAACACACCGATAGTTGATAATACTTTTGCACCCGTTTTCATAATTAGGTTAATAATGTCCGCTCACCTCCAAAGACGGGTTAGTATAAAAAGAAAGTGTGGAGATGATTAGTCTATCTGAATGGAGGTTCTGGAATACCTATGGAACAAATAAACAATACCCCACACTCGTATCGTGAGCATAGGGTAAGAACACCCCACTGATTCATCAATACGGAGTGACGAGTGTGTTGCTTTCCTTGTTCCAATGCAAATTTTCCAGATTTCCATTCAAGGATAAAAGCTAATACACTTTCATCAAAATATGTCTGCCAAGGAAATACCTCGACACTACAAAAATATAAAATCCTTTCGGAACGAGCAAGAGAAATAGAGAGTTTAATGAACTTAATGAGTTTATGGTTAAAAAGTATTCTCACTAAATTCATTAAACTCCTTAAATTCTCTAATATCTTTTTTATATTTGTAAATAAAAAGGTGACCTATGAATGATGTAACTCTAATCAGACCACAAGGCGACCATCGAAATCTAATATGTTATCGTAAGGCAGAACTAATATACGATATAACCTATCATTTTGCATATTCGGCATTTGAGCGTGGCAACCGCACAATAGATCAGATGGTGCAAGCCGCACGGTCAGGCAAGCAAAATATTGTAGAAGGAAATGCCGATTTGGAGACCTCTTTGGAAATGGGTATCAAGCTTCTCAATGTCGCCAAAGCCAGCCTCCGAGAATTATTGGCCGACTACGAAGACTACTTGAGAGTAAATTGTTTTGAACAATGGTCGGAATCCTCCGATAAATATTCGGCCATGCGACAGCTTGGCAAAGAGGGTGACAATCAGCGCATTGTGGACATTGTGAAATCACGCCCACTTGACACCATTGCCAATATGGCTATCATCTTGATAAAACAAGAAGATTACCTATTGCATCAGCTACTAAAATCCCTTTCGGAACGCTTCATACAAGATGGCGGTTTCAAAGAGAGAATGTATAGGATGCGAGATAGAAGTAGAGGTAAAAAGTAAAAATAGGGAATTTAGAGAAGTTAGAGAATTTAAGGACGATAAGGAGAAGCCCTAATCTCCCTAATCTCCCTAATCTCCTTTTGTCCATTACTCCCACACAACACCCTTGCAGTAGTGACTGACAAAATGTCAGTTGCAGACTGCTTGGCACACCATTTGCTCCAGAGTAGGCCGTAAAGACGACGCAAAAACCAAAAAAAACATATCACTATGAAAAACGGAACTATCGGAGTAACAACGGAGAACATCTTTCCCGTAATCAAGAAATTCCTCTATTCGGACCACGAGATTTTCCTCAGGGAGATTGTCGCCAACGCCGTGGACGCCTCACTGAAGATGCGCACCATTGCTGCCAGCGGCGCCTACGATGGCGAGCTCGGCGAGCTGAAGGTGAGCGTCAAGGTGGACGCCCAGAACAAAACCCTCACCGTCTCTGACAATGGTGTAGGTATGACCGCCGAGGAGGTGGACCGCTACATCAACCAGATTGCCTTCTCGTCGGCAGAGGAGTTTATGGCCAAATACAAAGACCAGGCTATAATCGGCCACTTCGGCCTCGGTTTCTACTCCTCGTTTATGGTGAGCCGCAAGGTGGAGATTCGCACCCAAAGCTACCACGCCGAGGAGCCCACAATGCTCTGGAGCTGTGACGGCACCCCCGAGTACACCCTCACCGAGAGCGCCACCAAGAGGGAGCGCGGTACCGACATAATTATGCACCTTGCCGACGACTGTGCGGAGTTTGCCGACCAGAACCGCATCCGAGAGATGCTCAAAAAATACTGCCGTTTCTTGCCCATCAAGATTGTCTGCGGCAAACAGCAGGAGTGGAAAAACGGAAAATATGAGGACACCGACCGCGATTTTGTCATCAACGACACCGACCCTCTGTGGACCCGCAAGCCCACCGACATCACCGAGGAGCAGTACAAGGAGTTCTACGCCGAGCTCTACCCCACCGCCGAGGAGCCCCTCTTCAGCATCCATCTGAACATCGACTACCCCTTCAACCTCACGGGTATTCTCTATTTCCCCAAGATTCGCAACAACTTTGAGGTGCAGAAAAACCGCATCCAGCTATACTGCAACCAGGTCTATGTCACCGACTCCGTAGAGGGCATTGTTCCCGAGTATCTCACTCTGCTGCACGGCGTTATCGACTCGCCCGACATTCCTCTGAATGTTTCGCGCAGCTACCTGCAGAGCGACAGCAATGTAAAGAAAATCTCCTCCTACATCACCCGCAAGGTGGGCGACAGGTTGCAGGAACTGTTCAACACTATGAGGCCCGAGTTTGAGAGCAAATGGGACGACCTGAAGATTTTTATCGAGTATGGCATCGTGACCGACGAGAAGTTTGCCGAGAAGGCACAGGGCTTCACCCTCCTGAAAAACACCGAGGGCAAATACTTCACTCCCGAGGAGTACAAGGCACTCATCTCCGAGAACCAGACCGACAAGCACGGCAACCTCATCTGGCTCTACACCGACTCTGTGGAGGACAAATACCCCTTCGTGGAGGCCGCCAAGGCCAAGGGTTACGACATCCTCATTATGGATGGTCCCCTCGATGGTCACTTCATCGGCTACTTCGAGAGCAAGAACGAGAAAAACCGCTTTGTGAGGGTCGATTCCAATGTGGTTGAGAAACTCATCGAGAAGGAGAACAACCTCTCGCTTGCGCTCTCCTCCGCCCAGCAGGAGCTCCTCAGGCCCGTATTTGAGAGCCAGCTTCCCAACGAGGAGAAGATTCACTACTCCATCGCTTTCGAGGCTATGGAGCCCGACGATGACCCCATCACCATCACCCGCGACGAGTTTATGCGCCGTATGAAGGAGATGGCACAGGTGAGTGGCGGCGGTATGAGCAGTTTCTATGCCCAGATGCCCGACAGCTACACCATTGCCATCAACGGCAACCACCCATTGGTGGCCGAGATTCTGGGCGATGTGGAGAAGGAGTGTGGCGAGAAGGTGGCCGCTGCCGACAAGAAGATTGAGACTCTTCGCAGCCAGCTCTCCTCGCTCGAGAAACTCACCGAGGGCAAAAAAGAGGAGGAGCTCACCGCCGAGGAGCGCAATCAGAAGAGCGAGTTGGAACGCAAGATTGGCGACCTTTCGGCCCAGCGCACCGACCTTCTGAAGGAGGAGGGCAAAAAGAGTGTGCTTGTCAAACAGCTCATCGACCTTGCGCTTCTGTCAAACGGTATGCTCAAGGGCGAAAGCCTTGCGGCCTTCATCCGCCGCAGCGTGAAGCTCATTCACAAATAGCCTCTCGCACCGCGCAATAGAAAAGGGTTTCTGAACATTCAGAAACCCTTTTATTTATCTAAAACCTTTGAATAATTCCCAGAGTACAACTCCGCCCGTTACAGCCACATTGAGCGAGTGTTTGGTTCCCACTTGCGGAATTTCGAGCGCCATATCGCAGCTATCCACAACCTCCTGTGCAACCCCCTCCACCTCATTGCCAAAGACGAGAGCATATTTCTCGTGGCGCTCGGGAGTGAAGTCGCCGAGCTTCGTGGAGCCCTCCACCTGCTCAACGGCCACAATTTTGTAGCCCTCCTCACGAAGCCTCTCCACCGCCTCCAGGGTGGTATCGAAACCCCTCCAAACAACCGTCAGTTCGGCACCGAGGGCCGTCTTGTGGATCTCCTTTTGGGGCGGACGGGCGGTTATGCCACAAAGCACCACGCCACCCATACCAAAGGCGTCGGCTGTGCGGAAAAATGCACCCACATTGCCTGCCGAGCGCACATTATCCAGCACCGCTACAACGGGCGCTTTCTCCATAGCCCTGAACTCCTCAACCGTGAGGCGCCCCATCTGCTCTTGGGTAAGTTTCTGCATATTATTTTGGTCTAATGTCTAAAGTCGAAAGTCTAACGACCTAAATCATCGTTGTTTCTTTGCGTCGAGGCGTTTGACTACCCTCTGGTAGATAACAAGCGCTACGGCTGCAACGGCAGCAATGGCAGCAAAGTAGTACCAAATGTAGTGGGCATTGGCCGAGGCCGCAAGCCACTCCTCGTGGGTGGCAAACTTGGCTGGGTCGGGACAGTATTTATCCAGCAGCCAGCCCGACATTGCAAAGCCAATCAGGGTGGACACAAACGACTCCAACTGCGCAAAGCCCAGATACATACCCTCCTCACCTTTGGGTGCCTGAAGCGAGAAATATTCCAGATAGCGGGGCGAGATGAGAGCCTCTGCCAAGGCTTGCACACAGATACCGCACAACATCATAAACACCACAGGATGGAGTCCCATGATGGGGGCAGAGAAGAAGTGGCCCGACGACATAATGAGTGCCGAGATGGGGATGATGCACATACCACACATCATCGAGAAGAGCGCCGTACGCTTGCTGAGCATACGAGTAAGGCCATTGACGGTGAGAATCACAATCAGCGGGTTGAGCATCGTGTACCAACCGATAGTGCTCGCCTCGCCTGCCAGGCGGATGACATACTTGGGCATAGTGGCGTAGAGCTGATAATAGACGGTCCAGAAGCCACTGGCAATCAGAATCAAAGCCACCAAACGGCCGTTCTTGCAGAGCTTGCCGAAGGAGCGGAAAATACCACCCATTGTCTTGCTCTTATCGGGCTGTGCGTTCTCGCTGCGGTAGAAGATGTAGATAGCCACCAGCGCCAGCAGTGTCATCACAACCGAGAACCAGTTGAGGTAGATGAGGCCGCTATCGCCCATACCCCTGCGCAGGGGGTCAACAATAAATTTACCCGAGAAAGAGCCGATGTTAATCATCGCATAGAAGATAGCAAATCCCTGTGCGCGGTTCTTCTCGGAGGTCTCTTTGGCCACACTGCCGCTAATAATGCCCTTAATAAACGAGCCACCGATAACCAGAATTACCAAGATGGGAACAATCAGGAATCGGTAGCCGCTTGTGGCAAGGCCCGTGAAGATGGTCTTCTCGCCATACTCCACCAATCCGGCAGCCTCCAAGCCCGTAGGCAGCAGCGCAAGGCCGGCATAGCCTATGGTCAGGAGTGTGAAGGCCAGAAGCATCGCCTTACGGAAACCTATGCGGTCGGCATAAGCACCCGTAAAGGGGGGAAGGAAGTAGAGCAACGAGGCATAAAGACCGCTAACAATACCCGCCTCGATATCCGAGAATCCGAGAATATTGCTCAAATAGAGTGTGATGACCACAAAAACACCATAGTAGGCAGCCCTCTCGAAGAGCTCTGCCATATTGGCCACCCAGAACGCTTTGCTAAATTTTGTTTTCTCCATTATTTACTAATTTTTTCCTTTCACAACTTTGTGTAGTATAAGCCCCTCGGGAGCGCAGGTATTAAAAAAAATATCCGTGAGTATTTGGGGGAAGGTAGCACTAAACCACCCATCATTACTCATTACTCATTACTCATTACTCATTACTCACTCATCATTACTCACTACTCCCTCTCGCCGCGAGTGGGTTTTGTGGAGGGATTTCAAGGCTTGGTTTTGATTTTGCTCCGGAGTTTACGAGAGGTAAATGAGGAAGCAAAATCAAAAGCGTAACGCAGAAATCACCCACAAAGCACGCTCGCTATCTTACGATGCGTGTGCCGCACGAGGGGTTACCCAACTCGGCAGCGTCGGTGATGATACACTCGCCACCGCAGTTCTCTACAAAGTGCACAGCTGCCCTAATCTTGGGAGCCATAGAGCCCTCGGCAAAGTGTCCCTCGGCAAGGTACTGCTTGGCCTCGGCCACGGTAATTCTATCGAGCTGACGCTCCTCGGGGGTGTTGAAGTGGAGGCACACCTTTGCTACATCGGTGAGGATGTAGAACTCATCGGCACCCACAGCCACAGCCGTTGTTGCCAGAGCAAGGTCCTTATCAATCACAGCCTCAAGGCCCTCCCATTTGCCGTTCTTGTTCACAACAGCAACGCCACCGCCACCAACGGTAATGACAACATTGCCCGCATCGGCCAACACCCTGGCGAGCTCCACATTGTGGACCGCCAGAGGCTTGGGCGAGGCTACAACCTTACGCCAGCCACGACCTTTGGGGTCGCAGTGGTAGGTCTCACCCTTGGTTGCCGCCAACTCTTTGGCCTCCTCCTCGGTGAAATAGGGGCCGATGGGCTTGGTGGGGTTCTTAAAGGCGCTATCGTTCTCATCCACAACAACCTGCGAGAGAAGCGTTACAACGCCGCGCTCAATGCCTTTGGAGGCCATCATATTGCGCATACCACACTCAATCATATAACCGAGCGAGCCCTGTGTTTCGGCCACGCAGAAGTCCAGAGGCATAGCCTCCACACCCGACATCTTACGGCCGGCCTCGTGCTGCAGAAGCACATTGCCCACCTGTGGGCCGTTGCCGTGACCTATAATCATACGCGCACCACTGCGTGCCATTCCCTCGAGGGTAGCACAAATCTGCGCGACATTCTCCTTCTGTGCTGCGTAATCCACACCTCCGCCCTTGCGAAGCAGTGCATTACCACCAAAAGCAATTACTACAAGTTTTTCCATTTTTTCGCTATTTTTAGTCAATTATTTATACTCCTCAATAAGTCTTTGTACCAACTCGGGCACGCCCTCGGCACCCCTCTTGGGGATATACTCCTTCAGGTTGCGAATACCGTGACCTGCAGGCAGATGGGGGTCCACAAGGTAGACCGGCACCTCAGGCCTTGTGTACCTCACAAGCGAGGCCGCAGGATAGACCGCCAGGGAGCTGCCAATGACAACCATCACATCGGCCGAGGAGGCCACACGGGCAGCCTCATCTAACATAGGCACCGACTCGCCAAAGAAGACAATGTGGGGACGCAACAGCTCCCCATCGGGTCCTCTGTCGCCAAGCCCCTGCTCCCACCCCTCAATGGGCACCACAAGGTCGGGATTCTTCTCGCTGCGGAGCTTTGTGAGTTCTCCGTGAAGGTGGAGAACGCTACTCGAGCCGGCCCTCTCGTGAAGATTATCCACATTTTGGGTCACAATTCTCACATCGAAATATTTTTCCAACTCCACAAGTGCATAGTGGCCAGCATTGGGCTCCTTCTCCAGCAACTCTCGTCGGCGGATGTTGTAGAACTCCACAACCTGCGCACGATTTCGCGCCAAAGCCTCGGGAGTGCACACATCCTCAATGCGATAGGAGGCCCACAGACCATCGCTGTCGCGGAAGGTGGCAATGCCACTGTCGGCACTCACGCCCGCACCCGTAAATACAACCACTCTTTTTCTCGCCATTGTGCTCATAGTTTGGAAAACTACAAAGGTAAGTAAAAAAGTTGGATTTTGAAACACACTACCCTACACTCTTTTCCAACAAAAATTCCTATCTTTGTAAAATGGTATGGTGTGTAAAATAAATAATCAACAAATGGTGTTAAAAATAACTCCTCACACCTCCCCCAAGGTTAAACTTCACGCAGAGTAAGTAATATAAACAAAACAAGATAACACAATGAAACGACTATTGAGAAACCTGACTTTGGCTCTTATAGCCATTGCGGCCTTTGCCTGCTGCGGCGACAAGCAGACCGACATCTACGACAACCTCCCCTTTGAGATGGACCCCGTAGAGCGCCCCGACATCCCCAACCGCACAGTTTCGGTGGAGGATTTTGGTGGTGTGGGTGACGGTGTAACGCTCAACACCGGGGCCTTTGCCAAAGCCTTCGCCCACCTCGCCTCGCAGGGCGGTGGTCGTGTGGAGGTGCCCGCAGGTGTGTGGTTCACGGGCCCCATTGTGCTTGAGAACAACACCGAACTCCACCTCTCGGAGGACGCCATCATAGTCTTTAGCGCCGACAGGGACCTCTACCCCGTCGTTGCGACCATCTTTGAGGGCCGCGACACCTATCGTTGTCAGCCCCTGCTGTCCGCCTTCGGCAAACACGATGTGGCCGTAACGGGCAAGGGTATCATCGATGGCAACGGCGACCCCTGGAGGGCGGTCAAAAAGAGCAAAATCGCCCCTTCGGAGTGGAGCAAGATCGTAAAGAGTGGCGGCGTCCTCAGTAGCGACGGCAACACTTGGTATCCCACCGAGAATTTCAAACTCGGTGCGGGCGATGCCGACCAGAACATTGCTCGCTGGGCAGTAACCAAGGAGGATTTCGAGAGCATCAGGGACTTCTTAAGGCCCGTAATGGTCAACTTCAAGGATTGCGAGCGAGTGCTCCTCGAGGGCCCCGTATTCCAAAACTCTCCCTGCTGGAATATCCACATCGCCATCTGCAAAGAACTCACTGTAAACGACATAGCCATCCGTTGCCCTTGGTATGCACAGAATGGCGACGGCATTGACATCGAGTCGTGCAAGAATGTTGCACTGACCAACAGCTGGATTGATGCGGGCGACGACGCTATCTGCATCAAGAGCGGCAAGGATGCCGACGGTCGCAAGCGCGGTATCCCTTCGGAGAATGTCATCGTGGACAACTGCACCTGCTATCACGGCCACGGCGGCTTCGTTGTTGGTAGCGAGATGTCGGGCGGTGTGAAGAATGTGGTGGTGAGCAACTGCCGCTTCTCGGGCACCGATGTTGGCCTGAGGTTCAAGAGCACACGAGGCCGAGGCGGCGTAGTGGAGAACATCACCATCCGCAATATTGTTATGAACGACATCGCAACCGAGGCCCTGCTGTTTGACCTCTTCTATGGCGGCAAGTCGGCCATTGAGGCACTCGAGGATGGCGACGGCAACGCCTCGACCGATATGCCCTTCAAGCCCGTGGACGAGACCACTCCACAGTTCCGCAACATCACCGTTGACAATGTGGTTTGCCGCTCGGCACGCAGGGCAATGTTGTTCAACGGTCTGCCCGAGATGAATGTTGAGAATGTGGTGGTGACCAACTCCGTAATCGAGTCGGAGGTGGGCGCCGAGATTAACGAATCGACCAACGTGGCCCTCCAGAACATCACCATCATCCCCCACAAAGGGCCCGCACTGAAGATTAACAACGCCAAGAATGTAGCCGTCGAGGGCTTCACCTGCCCCGAGAGCGATGAGGCTCTCGCCATCACCGGCAGTCGCAACCAGAATATCACAATCCACTCGGAGCACATCACCGCCGAGAACGCCACCATTGCACCCTCGGTGCAGAGTGGCATTGTAACCATCAAGTAGCCAACCAAAGCAAAACTCATATAAGGATGACAAACAAGAGATTATATTGGCTCACAATCGCTCTCTGCGGCCTCCTTTCGGTGTGCTGCACCCCCAACAGCGAGGATGAGCCCAAGCCCATCGACAAGCTCGAAGCCCCCGCCGAGCTCACCCTCACCGAGGCTACAACCACCACGCTCACTTTCCAATGGAACAGAGTGGAGGGCGCAACGGGCTACACCTACAAGTACAAGGACATCGACGGCAAACTCTATGTCACCGAGGACACCGATCTCACCACCGCAACCGTCGAGGGCCTCACTGCCGGCAAGGAGTATCGCTTTGCCGTAAGGGCCAACAACGGCGACACCAAGGGCACTTTCACCGAGTGGCTCTCGGCCTTCACATCCGTAACTGACAATGGCGGAAACAATGAAGGCGGTGGCAACGAAGAAGGCGGCAACGAAGAAGGCGGTGGCAACGAAGAAGGTGGCGGTGACACACCTCCAAGTGGCGACAACTCCCGCTGGGGCTTCCCCGAGAGCGAGGAGGACGGCGTAGTGAGAGCCTTCCCCGGTGCCGAGGGTGGCGGTATGTACACCACAGGCGGCCGTGGCGGTGCGGTTTACCACGTCACCAACCTCAACGATAGTGGCTCGGGCTCCTTGCGTGAGGCCATAAACAAGAGCGGTGCGCGCACCATCGTCTTCGATGTAGCGGGCACCATCCACCTCAAGAGCACCCTGCGAATCAAGAATGGCGACCTGACGATTGCCGGCCAGAGCGCACCCGGCGACGGCATCTGCATTGCGGGGCGCACGGTGAATATCGACTGCGACAATGTCATCATCCGCTTTGTAAGGTTCCGTATGGGCAACGAGGACACCTCGCAGGAGGACGCACTCTGGGGCCGCTACCACCGCAACATCATCCTCGACCACTGCACAATGAGTTGGTCCATTGATGAGTGTTCGTCGTTCTACGCCAACCAGAACTTCACAATGCAGTGGTGTATTGTGAGCGAGGCACTCAAGAATGCAGGTCACTCCAAGGGCGCCCACGGCTACGGCGGCATTTGGGGCGGAAAGAATGCCTCGTTCCACCACAACCTATTGGCACACAACGACTCACGCAATGCCCGTATAGACCACCCCAACATCTACGACAAGTACCTCGCCACCCACCGTGGTCACGTAGACTACCGCAATAATGTCATCTACAACTGGGGCGGCAACTCCACCTACGGAGGTGAGGGCGGCTGGTGGAACATCGTGGGCAACTACTACAAGCCCGGCCCCGCATCGAGCAAGAAGAACTACTTTGTGGACGCCTATGGCAAGTACGACGGCAAGGATGTGGGCTATGGCACAATGTACCTCTCGGGCAACTACCACGAGGGCGACTACGCCACCGACATCAATGCCGACAACTGGAGCGGAGTATATCTCCACAACGGCACAGGCATCAGCAACGCCTCCTCGTGGCAGAGCTACTCTTTGCTGCCCTTTAAGCCCGACGACACAACCCCCTGCTACCCCACAACTCACTCGGCTGCCAAGGCCTTTGAGCAGGTTTTGGGATGGGCAGGAGCCTCGCTGCGCCGCGATGCGGTAGATAGTCGTGTGGTCGAAGAGGCACGCACAGGCACCGCCTCCTCAAAGGGCTCGGCCGGCTCCAAGAACGGCATCATCGACTCCCACAACGATGTGGGCGGCTGGCCCACCCTCTCGGCTACCAATAGCGAGATAAGCGCTGTGGCCGATAGCGACAGCGACGGTATTCCCGATGGCTGGGAGAGGGAGTTTGGCCTCAATGCATCCAATGCGGGTGACGGCAAGGGTTACTCGCTCGATAGCGAGGGCCGCTACACCAACCTTGAGGTCTATCTCCACTATCTCGTCAGGGAGGTTATCGCCCAGCAGACCAATGGCGGTGTCTACAAAAAACTACAATAGCACAAACTCAACCCTACCGCTACACTATGAAACGCATATTCACACTACTTGCCACGCTCATTTTGGCCATTTCGGCAAGCGCACAGATAACCGTATTTGTTTGTGGCGACTCGACTGCCGCCACCAAAGATATCTCCAAAGGCTCGCCCGAGAGGGGTTGGGGCCATATGTTGCAGCCCTTCTTCAACCCTGCGGAGGTCATCATTGAGAACCACGCCGTCAATGGGCGCAGTACCAAGTCGTTCGTAACCCTCGGCCATTGGCAGAAGGTCGAGGAGCGAATCAAGCCCGGCGACTATGTTTTTATTGAGTTCGGCCACAACGACACCAAGGAGAGCGACACCACACGCTTCACCACCCCCGAACAGTATGGCCGTAATCTGGTCAACTACATCGAAATCGTCAAGAGCAAGGGTGCAACCCCTGTTCTGCTCACCCAGGTATGTCGCCGCTGGTGGAAGCAGGGAGAGCTGGCCGACTCCCACGGCGAGTATCTCAAGGAGTGCCATCGCGTAGCAGAGCAGACAGGCGTGCTCTTCATTGACGCCGAGAAGGTTACGCGCGATTGGCTCACACCTCTGGGCGACGAGGGCTCCAAAAAGTACTTTATGAATCTGCCTGCGGGTAAATATCCAAGCCACCCCGAGGGCAAGAACGACAACACCCACTTCACCGTCCCCGGTGCTCGCATCGTGGCAAAGATGATTTGTCAGGAGATTGAGCGCGTAATCCCCGAACTCGGAGAGCATATCCGCTATTGGGATTTCGTGGTAGCCAAGGACGGCAGCGGCGACTTCTTCACTGTCAATGAGGCCATTGCAGCCCTGCCCAACTTCTACAAGGGCAAAGAGCGCCCCCTGAAAGTTCTCATCCGCGAGGGCCGCTACGAGGAGAAGGTGGTAATCCCCTACACCAAGCAGAGTGTGGAGTTTATCGGCGAGGGTGAGGTTGTAATCACTTGGGGCGATGGCGCTCGCGACCTCGGCCCCAATGGTGTGGAATTGGGCACCTCGGGCACCGCAACCCTCTACAACTGTGGCCGCCACATACTTATGGAGAACATCACCATCGAAAACTCGGCTGGCGAGGTGGGTCAGGCCGTAGCACTCCAGACCGTCGGCACCGGTACACAAATCTACCGCAACTGTCGCCTTCTGGGCAATCAGGACACCCTCTACATCTACGGCGTGGGTAACCGCGACGGCGAGGAGATCGAGGAGAACATCAACTGCTTCTTCGAGAATTGCCACATTGAGGGAAGTCGGAGGCCAA
>JAZQZA010000058.1:0-2042 GCA_045633765.1 Tidjanibacter sp.
GGGCGCAGGAATCATCATCATTAGCGAGTAGCCCACAAGCAGTGCTACTGCAATCGCGGCTCGGGCTTTGGGCCTGAGCCACACACACAACAGTGCAGCGATGCCCCAGGCGAAGCCTATGCGCCCAAGAACGCTCGGCAGTCGCAGTGTGTCGAGTTGCAGCCTGAAGAGTCCGTTATAGATGAGTCCCAGCACAAATAACACCAACACGCGGCGCACTATTTTCAGGCATATATCTCTCTTGCTCGCCCCTGCGAGGTGCTGTTTGCGCAGTGAGAGAGGGAACGATATGCCCGCAATGAAGAGGAATAAAGGGAATATGGTGTCGTGGTGGGCAAAGCCGTCCCACTCGACGTGGTGCATCTCAGAGGAGAGCCACGCCGCCCACTCCGACGAGGGAAGGAGGCCACAGAGGGCCGCAATGAGCCCTGCTCCGCCAATGATGAAGAACATATCAAAGCCCCTCAATGCATCTATCGACATAAGGCGCTGGGTGCTGTCTTTGTTGCTATTTTTGCTCATAAGTTATCCCCGTATGGTTGGTACCACAAAGATAGGAAAAAAACAAGGAGCGTGAATCACGCTCCTTGCAGATTTTAAGCCGTGGGTGATTACTCGGCCCTCTCGATGGCAACCTTGAGGGTGTCCCACCAGTTGTGCGACACGATGTGGCACAAATCGAAGAGCATCATACCGCCCTTGCAGCTCTCAATAGCCTGGGTTACGGCGCGGCCGAAACGCTCCTCGTCGCCCATATACTGCTCAACATAGATGGAGCCCACAACGGGCACTACGCCACAGGTAATCTTCTGTGCGAGTTCCGATGCGCCCTCCACGCAGTACCAATAGTTCCTTGCCTCGGCGTCCATACCTGCCTCCATACGCTGACCGATGTCGGGGAAGTCGCTATCGACCTCCGCCTTGGTGATGGGGGTGTAGTAGAGGCCGGTCATATAGACATCCAGAAGGTCGGCATATCCTGTCTTGTAGTAGTTCTCCGAAGCCCACTCAAACTCCTCTGCGGGGTTGTACTTCTCGCTTGCCCAGTTGACACCCACATAGTAGTAGGTGGGGTACCAAGCGCCCGTGTAGTCGCCCAGAATGAGGTCGGGGTTGATGGCCTTGATGCGCTCGTGGGCCTCCACAACGAAACTCTTGATGACACTCGCGCGATACTCCATCCAGAGCAGGAAGTGCTCCTCGGGTTTGTGGCGCCATTTGCCCTTCTCGTCCTGATACCAAGAGAGAATCTCCTCGGGTTTGGGTGCCTTCTCAAGGCCTGCATAGGCGGCGAAGTCGTTGAGCGACAGGTCGCTGAAGTCGGCCCAGATGTCGTCGTAGCGCACACGGTCGAAGATAAGACCATCGATGGTGGGGTACTTGCGAGCAAACTCCTCTAGGATGGCGAGCTGATACTCCCTCACCTCGGGGTTGGCGGGATTGACCATACCGTTGTAGTTGAAGTCCATCTCATTGACGGGCAGGAGCTTATTGTGCCACCAGCCGATGCTCTGCCACTCGGGGTGTTCGTTGTAGATGATACCACGCTTAACGAAGTTGTGGCCGCCGCAGAAGATATTTAGCGAGGCGAAGCAGCCCAGACCGTGTTTGCGGCAAGCCTTCTCAACCTCGGCGAGCATATCGTAGTCCTCACTGCGCACGGTGCCGTTCCACTCGCCCATATAGGGAGCGATGTCGCTCTTGTAGAGCACCTCACCCATAATGCTCTTCACATCGGCCACTACATCCGTGAAGCCCAGCTCCTTGATGCGCCCCATATAGTAGTCGATGCTGTCGGGGGTGGAAAGACGCTGGAAGTTGGCCTCGCAGTCGAGCCACATATATAGCCTCTTGGGGGGCTGCTGCTGGCAGCTCTGAAGTCCGCAGAAGAGGGCCACACTAAGGGCTAAATAGATAAGTTTTTTCATTCTTTTACTCTTGTTTTTTAGTGGTTATTGCATTGAGATAACAACGGCTGTGGGCACGCGCCTCTGCGAGCCATCCGAGGGGCTGTTCAGGGCAAGTCGGATCGTAGCCATGTC
>JAZQZA010000059.1:0-5067 GCA_045633765.1 Tidjanibacter sp.
GTAGCCCTCAAAGTCGGAGTGGAGAGCATAGATGAGCAGAAATCCCGTCTGCACCTTCTGGGTGGTGACACCCTGCTGTGTGACCTCCGAGGGGAGTTTGGCCATCGCCGAGGAGACTCTGTTCTGCACAAAAACCTCATCGAAATCGGGGTTGGAGTCGATATCGAAGAGAATCTGGAGCGACATCGACCCGTCACCCGCCGAGGTGGTCTGCATATAGAGCATATCGCCCACACCCATAACACTCTCACCCAGAGGGGTGGCAACCGCATCGTTCACACTTGTCGCATCGGCACCCATATACTCCGCCTCAACCTCCACAACGGGAGGGGTGATGTCGGGGTACTGCTCAATGGGGAGCCCTCCGATGGAGATAGCGCCCAGCAGCACAATGACGATGGCGATGACGATGGCAAAAATCGGTCTGTTGACAAAGAATTTTTCCATAGTGCAACTCTCCTTTCGTTAGTTTTTCTCGTGTGCCTTCTCGGCAATGACCTTCTCGCCGCCGCGCAGCCTTTGAAGCCCATTGGTCACCACCAGCTCACCCGAGCGCACTCCCTGTTCGACGATCCAATAGTGGCCAAACTTCTCGCCCAGACTCACTGTGCGAAAGCCCACCACTCCATCCTTATCCACAACCCATACACCCGACCTGTCGAGCTGCTGCACCACCGCCTGCTGGGGGATGAGCACAACACCCTCGGGGGAGCCCACATCGGCCATCACCACTGCCGACTGCCCCACCTTCAGCAGACGCTCGGGATTGGGGAAGGAGGCCACGATGATGATGGTGCCCGTCTGGTCGCCCGCATCACGCTTGGTGTAGGAATAGGTGCCCTTGTGGGGGTAGAGTGTGCCATCGGCAAGGTAGAGGCGAATGTTGCTCAGGAGCCCTTTGTTGTCGTAGGAGGGTCCCCCCTGTCGCCCTCCGCGCGCCTGGAAATAGCGAGCAAAGGGTATCTGGATGTGCACCCCAATCTCGTCGATGTTCGACACTGTGCCCAACACCGAGTAGGAGGTACCCACACCCACCCAATCGCCAACCGTAGCACCCTCATCGTCAATAATACCGCTGATGGGCGAGGTGATGGTTGTGTAGCCCACCTGCAAGAGCGACTCGTCGAGCTGCGATTGGGCGAGCTCCACCTGCGCCTTGGCCGAAGCATAGGCCGCCTTGTATTGGTCGAGAGCGCTCTGGCTGATGGCCTCAATGCGCGCCAGGGGCACCGCACGGTTGTAGTTATTCTCCGCCTCCGCGAGAGCCACCTTGGCCGAGGCGAGAGCCGCACGATTGGAGAGCACATTGAGCTCAATGGGTGCCGCATCGAGTGTGAAGAGTACCTGCCCCTTCTCTACGGGCATACCTTTAGTAAACTCCTTGGTGAGCAGATAGCCACTCACCCGAGGCTGAATGGTGGCGTCGTAGTTGGAGTAGAGAAGCGTCTGGAAACGCATAGGGAGCACAACCCTCTCCCCCATCGCCTCAGCCACCTCCACACGAGGTGTGGGAGCCTCACTCTGATGCCCCTTTCGAGAGCCACAAGCCGTGAGCAACACAACAGCCACGGCAGAAAACAAGATGTATCTTTTCATAACTTCTATGGAGATTAGTTTTGAAGGTGGGGTTGCAAACCTTGAGCCAAAAACAACGCCTTGTTGCTGTAGCTACTTTCTTTATTGACCTTTTTGGCCTATATTTGCACAAAAATTCGGAGTGTATGAAACGACCTATCATATTCTTGAGCAACGACGATGGCTACCGCGCCAAGGGTTTCAACCGCTTGGTGGAGTGTGCAGCCAAGTTTGGTGATGTTATTGCCATCGCCCCCGACGAAACACAGTCGGGCAAGGCCCACGCAATCACTATGTACGACCCCCTCTATCTAACCCTGCGCCGCGATGAGCCACACATCAAGGTCTATTCGTGCAACGGCACCCCTGTCGATTGTGTGAAGATGGCCTACGATTGGCTACTGCCCGAGCTGGGAGTTGCCCCCTCGCTCAACCTGAGCGGTATCAACCACGGCTCCAATGCGGCTATTAATGTGCTCTACTCGGGCACTATGGGTGCGGCCATCGAGGCGAGCTTCTACGGCGCCCCCTCCATTGGCCTCTCCCTCGACGACCACAACCACGACGCCGACTTCGACGCCACCATAGCCTTCGCCGAGAAACTCATTCCCGCAATGCTTGGCGTGACTAGTGTTGAGCCCTTGTGCCTGAATGTGAATGTGCCCGTGGCAAGACCCGAGGAGATTCAGGGCTACCGCATCTGCCGCCAGACTCGCGGCTTCTGGAAGGAGGAGTTCTTCTGCCGTCAGGACCCAAGGGGGCGCGACTACTTCTGGCTCACAGGCGGCTTCTGCAACCACGAGCCCGAGGCGGAGGATACCGACGAGTGGGCACTCAAAAACAACTATATCGCAGTGGTTCCCATTAAGGTCGATCTGACCGACTACAACCGTATAGATTGGCTCAAGGGACTCGAAATGTAGCCCTTGGATTAAAAACAGTTGAAAAAATAGAGTGCAGTTTTTGAGGGCTAAACCCCTCAATCACTGCACTTTAATATTTGGAGAGTTGCAAAAATGGAGATAATTTTGAATTTTGAATTTTGAATTTTGAATTTTGTCCGTATCTTTGCGGTCCGGTGGAGGAATCTCTTATGAGAACACAGGAGTCCGTAATATTCCCCACTTTAACATTTTAATCGATTAAAAAACAAGATGGACAACTTAATCAAAATCGCAGAAGAGGCTATGTGGGCACCCAAGGAGGTTCCCTCGTTCAAGGCCGGCGACACCATCACCGTTAGCTACAAAATCGTAGAGGGTAACAAGGAGCGTATCCAGAGTTTCCGCGGTGTGGTAATCCAGATCAAAGGTCGTGGTGTGACCAAAATGTTCACCATCCGTAAGATTTCGAACGGTGTAGGTGTAGAGCGTATCTTCCCCCTCTACTCGCCCCACATCGAGTCGATTGAGGTTAACAAAGTTGGTGTTGTACGTCGCGCACGTATCTACTACCTCCGCAACCTCACCGGTAAGAAAGCACGTATCAAAGAGAAACGCTACGTTGCAAAGGAGAAATAGTCCTTGCCTTCCGGAAGACGGAAAAAAAGAAAAACGAGAAGTTCAGCAGAACTTCTCGTTTTTTGTTCCCACAATCTCCTCACTCCCACTCCAATCCCCACCCCTCATTTATCTTCACGGGTATCTTTTTGAATACCCGTAAGGTTTTGGGGGGAATTTGCCGTGAGGGATGGGAATCCTAATAGATATAGTCGCCCTATTTGGAAAAGCGGCGGAAGCGGAGGCCGAGGACTCCCCAGAAAGCCTCGCCGAAGATGCCGCTGCTCATCTTTGAGGTGCCCAGCGTACGGTCGCGGAAGATGATCGACACCTCTTTAATCTTGAAGCCGAGCCTCCAGGCCGTATATTTCATCTCTATCTGGAAGCCATAGCCCTTCATCTTAACCCTCTTGAAGTCGATGGCGCGCAACACCTCGGCACGATAGGCTACAAAACCCGCCGTTGCATCCCTCACGGGCATACGGGTAATGCACTTCACATAGCGCGAGGCGCAGAACGAGAGCAACAGGCGGCGCATAGGCCAATTGACCACATTCACGCCACTCACATACCTCGAGCCCACGGCCACATCGGCGCCCTCATCAATGGCCGCCGTGAGCCTCAACAGGTCGTCGGGATCGTGTGAGAAGTCGCAATCCATCTCGTAGATAACATCATAGCTCTCCCTCAGAGCCCACGCAAAGCCTGTGAGATAGGCAGTACCGAGTCCCAACTTGCCCGAGCGCTCAATCATAAAGAGCCTCTCGGGGTGGGTGGTTTGTAGGCGGCGGACAATATCGGCGGTGCCATCGGGTGAGGCGTCATCAACCACCAGGAGTGAGTAGTCGCCGGGGAGCGAGAGAACCTTGGCAACCATTGCCTCGATGTTTTCGCGCTCGTTGTAGGTTGGTATAATTATGAGTTTACGCATCTGTCTTTAGGGATATTGCACAAAAATAGTTATTTTTGCCGAAAAGAATCACACATCGTGCCTAAAACATTAAATTTAACACTCTCGCCCAAGCAGGCCGCCTCCACGGAGGGGTGGCTCTCTATTGCTGTGCGCACGCTGGGGGTAAGGCGTGAGCAGGTGGCCTTGGCGCGAGTAATTAAGCGCTCGGTGGATGCTCGCCACCAGACACCCAAGGTGTTGCTGACGGTGGAGATCTTCCTCGACGGCGACGAGAAACCCAAGGAGATTCATTTCGACTACCCCGATGTAAACGGCAAAACGGAGGTGGTTATTGTGGGCGGAGGCCCCGCAGGCCTCTTTGCCGCCCTGCGACTCATCGAGTTGGGGATGAAACCCATACTCCTTGAGAGGGGCAAGGCTGTGGCCGAACGCCGCCGCGACATAGCACAGATTCATCGTGGCGCAGGGGTGGATGGCGAGTCCAACTACGCCTTTGGCGAGGGAGGTGCCGGCACCTTCTCCGACGGTAAGCTCTTCACCCGCTCCAAAAAGCGTGGCGACTACAACCGCGCACTCCAAACCCTCGTCTTCCACGGAGCCTCACCCGAGATTCTCTACGAAGCACACCCCCACATCGGCACCGACTGTCTGCCGAAGATTATTGAGAATGTGAGGGCAACAATCCTCTCTTCGGGCGGTGAGATTCACTTCGGAGCACGAGTGACCGACATTGAGATAAAGAACAACCGAGTTTGTGGTGTATGGACGGGTGACCAGCTCATTGAGGGCGCAGCCGTAGTCCTCGCCACGGGCCACTCGGCCGACGATATCTACGAAATGCTCCACGCCAAAGGGGTCCTCCTGGAGTCCAAGCCGTGGGCTATGGGCGTGAGGGTGGAGCACCCCCAAGCCCTCATTGACCGCATACAGTACCACTCCGACGATATGCGTGAGTGGCTCCCCGCAGCCTCCTACACCCTCACCTCACAGGTGGCTGGCCGAGGGGTCTATTCGTTCTGTATGTGGCCGGGCGGGGTGGTTGTTCCCGCAATGGCCCACTACCGCGAGTGAGTGGTCAAT
>JAZQZA010000060.1:0-5216 GCA_045633765.1 Tidjanibacter sp.
CAAATGTGGCGGAGGAGTTCTCTGAGCGAAAAGTCGTTGAGGCACTCCGTGTGGGGAGAGCGCAGAGGGTCTTCGAGGTAGGTTTTCATCTCCCACCACACGGGAACAATGCCACGCACGGGGCTCTCGGGGTTGTTGGGCTCTGTGCGATAGATGATGAGGGTGGTGGTCAGCAGCGAGTAGAATCCCTCGTGTTCGGTTATCGTGTGGTCGCTGAAGAAACTCTTGCCCTGAAGCGCCTCGCATAGCGACTCGGCAACCTCGACATACTCCCTCTCGCCGAAGGTAATCTCCTTCGTAGTGGGGTTTGGTGAGGCAAAAAGTTGCGAATTTTGGGCTGATTGTGACTCTTTCATAGTGGTAAGGTGGTTTTTTGTTGGTATTATTGTTGTTGGGTTAAAATAAATTTCTTAACTTTGTGGCACAAATATATGTTAAAATATTGAACTTTATATATTCGCTCGGAATAAAAAAATCTAACCGCTTTGATATATGGCTGATAATAAGGGAGTACGCGTAAAGAAAATTCGCAAAGATTTGAAAATGACGGGAGAGCAGTTTGCCGCAGTGTTGGGTGTGGGCAAGAGTGCGCTCTCAATGATTGAGACCGGAAAGACCGCTCTGTCGGAAAGAAACAAGAATATACTTGTTCAAGATTTGAATGTCAATCCCGACTGGCTCGAGAGTGGCAGGGGCGAAATGTTCAATTGCCCCAAGGAGGAGTGGCAGCAGTTTACGCGCCGCACCGACAACACCGTGCCCCACCAGAGCGTACCTCTTTATAATATGGAGGGAACTGCCGGCCTTGTGCCCCTCTTTATGGACCCCTCGAAGGTGAAACCCATAGACTACATCCACATCCCCAATCTGCCCAAGTGTGATGGCGCGATTTATGTTGTGGGCGATAGTATGTATCCCCTCTTGAAGAGTGGCGACATCGTGCTCTACAAGCAGATGAACGACTGGAGCAACATCTTCTGGGGCGATATGTACCTCATCTCGATTGATATTGAGGGTGAGGAGTTTGTGACCGTCAAGTACATCCAGAAGTCCGAGCGTCCGGGCTGCATAAAGCTGGTGAGTCAGAACCCCCACCACGCCGATAAGGATATTGAGTTGGAGAAGGTGAGGGCGCTGGCCTTCGTAAAGGCGAGTATTCGTATGAACTCCATCCGCTAATTGAGCGGATCTTGTGGGTGATTTCTTCGTTATGCTTTTGATTTTGCCTCCTCATTTGCCTTACGCAAACTCCGGTGCAAAATCAAAACCAAGCCTTGAAATCCCTCCACAATATCCACCCAATTACAACCGATTTTGTGCCCCTGGAATTAAAACTAAAGAGCTATGAAAAGAGTAACGATAATCATTCTGGCGCTACTGTGTACGCTTCAATCGTGGGCTCTGCAGAGCGAGGATTGGAGTCGGAGAGTTTTGGAGCGCACCGTAAGTTATTACGGTGTTAGTGAGGAGTCCTCACTAACAACACTCCCTATGCTCCCAACTAATGAGCAACCCCACACCTTCTGGAGGTTGCGAACAACGCAGATGGGTGCAGGACTCGTGGGTGCGGGCATTGTGCTCTCCGCTGCCGACCTGCAGACGCGTCAGCTCCGAACCGACTATCTCCCCACATTCCGCTACCGCTACGACGACTACCTTCAGTTCTCGCCTCTGGCCATTACCTATGGTCTGAAACTATTTGGCGTTGAGGGGCGTAGCTCGTGGGAGCGACTTGCTCTCTCCAACGGACTCTCCGCGGGCTTGATGCTCTCGACTGTCTATGTGGTGAAGTATGGACTTGGAAGGCTCCGACCCGACGGTTCGACCCACAACTCCTTCCCCTCGGGACATACGGCTATGGCCTTCACGGCTGCAACCATTCTCCACAAGGAGTATGGTGTGACACGCAGTCCGTGGTGGAGTGTGGCGGGCTACTCGCTGGCAACCGTCACGGGCATCTCGCGCTCGCTCAACAACCGCCATTGGCTCAGCGATATAGTGGTGGGTGCGGGCGTGGGTATTCTCTCCACCGAGCTCGGCTATTGGATAACCGACAGGCTGCTCGGTACAAGGGGCATTATTCTGCCCACGGATGAGTGGGAGCCTGTGCGCATAGGTCAAAGGCCCTCCTTTGTAGGTATAGGCATTGCCCACAACGCCCTTCTCTACGACGCCGACCGCTATGAGAGGTTGGCCCCCTCGAGTATCGGTTTCAGCATTGAGGGTGCGTGGTTCTTCACCCCAACGGTGGGTGTGGGTGCTACGCTCAAGGTGGGACGCTATGCCGACCTTCTGGAGCGCAATCTGCTCCCCGGAGCGAGCCTCAAGGAGCCCAAGCCACTCAATAGTGTCTCGGCAATGGGCGGTATCTACTACAACCATCCCCTTGGCCAACGCCTCCATCTGGGCGCCAAGGCTCTCGTGGGTATCTCGCGCAACCACACATCCAAAAATACCCTTGTGGGAGAAAATGGAGTGGTTGTGGCGACCATCGAGCACGACAACACCGAACACCTGACGGCCACCGCTGGCCTCTCGCTGCGCTATGTTGTGGCCGACAACCTCGGCCTCAGACTATATGCCGACTATAACTACATCCGCACCGACTATACCCTCTCGCCCCTCTCGCCCTCCGAAATCCCCCCCGGTGGAGAAACCTCGGCCCGCATCAGCGGCCAGCCCACCCGCCACTCGGGCTATCAGCGCCCCCTGACCTTCGGTATAGCAGTAGATGCGCTGCTGTGGTAGGACCACAGAACGATGCCTATGCCCACGAATACCAAAAGAGTGAACAGTAGGATTGGTGGCGTTATGGTGTCGAGTCGCAAGGCCGCCGAAAGAGCTATCGCAGCAACGGGTTGCAGGTAGCTGAAGATGCTTGTGCGGAAGGGCTCAATGTGGCTCAGCGCGTAGTTGTAGAGCCCATTGGGCAGGTATGTCAGCAGGCAGAGGATGACCACAAACGATAGTGTGGCTCGGTGGTCCCAGGTGCTAAAGTCGAACTCCACCGCACTCGCAATGCCAAAGGGTAGAATGACGATAGCAGAGGTGGCATAGACCCACAGGAGCACCGTTGCGACATTGTATTTGGCGAGCATCCCTTTGAGAAAAACCGTATAGAGGGCCGTGGCGGCTACGGCACAAACAATCAGTAGGTCGCCCCCCACTGTCGATGTGGCCCGCGAGGAGTGGTCGCCCATAAGAATCACAGCCACCGCACCCGAAAGTCCCACCAATAATCCCAAAATGCGTATGGGTGTGAGGCGGTCGCTACCCCGTATCACCGAGAGAACTAGCACCACAAGTGGCCCCGCAGCATTGATAATCGAGCCATCTATGGGCGAGGTGCGTGCAAGGCCCATCATCAGCGCCCCCTTGTGGATGACACCCAGAAGCAGGCCTGCGACTATCAGGGTGGGGATATCTTTGCCCTCAACCCGTCCCACTCGCCCCATAAAAGCCGGGATGAGCGCCAGTAGAGCCGTTGCCAACAGGGCGGCACTGAGCAGCACAATGGGTGGCATATAGTGGGGCAGGAGTATGTGATAGAGCGGATAGTCGGTAGCCCAGAGGAGGTTGCAGGTAAGCAGAGCGATGTAGGGCCAGAGTGTCGCCCGAGGGTGAGTCGGCCCGTTGTTGAGGCGAGAGATGTTTTTCATAGGTCTGTGAGATTGTGGTGTTGCACTTTGGGGTGAAAAATGCAACTTTTGTGCCCTACGCACAGACCGAGCGCTTACTTTATGCTCACCTTGGGAATGTCGCTCCAGCGAGTTGTGTAGTGAGGTGATTGGTTCTCGCTGGCGGTCTTGATTTTGCCGCTCCCCTGCACGCCGAGTTTGATGGTCCCCTGACCAAAGGTGGCATTGATGGCGTCCAGCGCAGAGGTTATTTTGTGCTCCCTCTCCAGCGCCTTCGTGTCCTCAAACAGTGAGTGCATAACGCCACTCGCGGGGAGAATCTTTGTGGCCACAACCCCCGCCTTCTTGTAGGCATAACCACACCTAAAAAGCCTCTTGGCGGCCGCAGCAGCCTGTGCGATAATGGTCCGATGGTCCGATGTGGGGGTGGCGAAGGTGACAAGAGCGGTGGCGTTTGCCTGGGGCGCCGACTCCTTGAAACGATTGGTGTAGGCAAAGACGACCATCTCGGTAGCAACGCTTCGCTGTCTGCGCAGTTTCTCCGCCATCGTGGAGGCGAAGTTGGCCACCTGCTCACCCAGCTCCGCAGCGTCGTATATCTCCGAAGAGAAACTACGCGAGACGCATATCGACTGCTTGGCTTCGAAGCCATCCTCAAATTCGATGCTTGGGATACCTCGCAACTCCCTCCAAGTCCTTAGGCCCGTTACCCCAAAGAGGGACTGAACGGCACTCTCGGGCATCTGGGTAAAGTCATAGGCGGTGTGCACCCCTCGCGCCTTGAGTTTGGGCGCCGAGCGTCTGCCTATGCCCCACACATCCTCAATGGGGAACTTCTTGAGCACCTTCTCGATGTCCTCGGGACGGTGCATATAGCAACCCCCTCGGAGTTTGGGGTATTGTTTGCAGAGCTTCGAGGCAATCTTGGCGAGGGTTTTTGTCGGAGCAATGCCCACCGAAACGGGAATCGATGTGAGCCTCCAGCATTGGGCCGAAATCTCCTTGGCGTAGGCGTCGAAATCTATGCCCGTCATCCCTCGCAAGTCCAGGAAGCACTCGTCGATAGAGTATGCCTCCACCGAGGGGGCATACTCCTCCAATACCCAACGCACCCTCTGCGACATATCGCCATAGAGAGCCATATTACCGGAGAAGACGGCGACATTGTGCCTCTCCACGATGTCGCGAATCTGGAATAGCGGCGCTCCCATCTTGATACCCAGGGCCTTAGCTTCGTTGCTTCGGGCAATGGCGCAGCCGTCATTGCTCGAAAGGACAATGACGGGCTTGCCTTGGAGGTCGGGGCGAAAAACTCGCTCACAGGAGGCAAAGAAGTTGTTGCAGTCGGCCAGGGCAAACATATATCTATTTTGTATTAAGAGTTATCCTATATTGAGATGGTGTCACTCCTACTTCTCGCTTAAACAGACGACAAAAATAGGGCGTTGTCGAGAAGTTTAACTCCTCGGCAATCTGTTCGATTGTATGTCCCGAACTGCGCAGAAGAAGTTTTGCTTGCACAGTAACCGATCGATTTATCCAGTCGCTTGCCGTTGTGCCACTCGCCTCAAAGACTAA
>JAZQZA010000061.1:0-3232 GCA_045633765.1 Tidjanibacter sp.
TGTAGGTCTCCCACACATCCTTCACATAGGCCTGTGGCACGGGACCGGTCTCTTTCCAACGCTGCTGGAGCTGACGGAAGGACTGGAAGGTCTGACCCACAGTCTCGCCGGCCTCCACCAACGCCTTGAGCTCCTCAATAATCTGGAGCTTTATTTTAAGGTTATCCTCTTTGCTCTGCTCAAGCGAAGCCATATACTCGCCACGCTTGGTGCGGTAGGTTGCAAAGTGCTCTTTGAGTTTCACCTCCCACTCATCTACGGGAGCCACAAACTCCTCGAGGTTGCCACCCTGCTCAACAAACACGCGGCGGTTCTCCTCGACCTCGGCACGGTGTTTTTTGTAGAAGGCCACCTTTACAGCCTCCACCTCATAGCGCAGAGTCTGCACAGGGCGACTCTCCAGCAACTCGGCAAAGTGGGCTACAAGTTCCTCTTTTGTCATCTTGGCAACGCCCTCAAGCGAGAGTGCAAGACGGTCCTCGGCATTCTCCTCGCCAATCTCGTCATCCTCCAACCTAAACTCGGGGGCCTCGGCGGCAAGAGCAGCATCCTCCTCTGCAAAACTTACCGCAACGCTCTCTTTGGCAACCTCTTCGTCGCCATCAGTCACAGTCTCTGCCACAGCAGCAGACTCTTGGGTAGCAATGTTTTTCGCATCTTCGGCAGCGCCGACTTGTTCCTCTGGAACAGAATTGATTTTTTCGGTAGTCATAGTCGTAATCTTAATTTTACGCGTTACTCACTTTTGCCATACAAAACAAAACTGTACAGCTAACTTACAAAAGTACTGCATTTGGTTGGATAATCCAACCCTATCGGAGATAAAATTACTTTTAGTAATTAAATTCAAATCTTTTATAGGAATTCTCGCCAAAAATATCTATCTTTCGGAGTTTTTATAGATGTGTTACATACACAATAGACTTTTATGAGCTACCGAATACTTTTAGTCGATGACGAACCCGACATTCTTGAGTTCGTGGGCTACAACCTCACAAAGGAGGGTTTCGAGGTGCACACCGCCGCTAACGGCCTTTTGGCCATAGAGAAAGCGAGCGAGGTCACTCCCCACCTGATACTCTTGGATGTAATGATGCCCGAGATGGACGGTATGGAGACTTGTCGCAGACTCAAGGAGATACCCTCCCTTGCTCGCACCATCATCGTTTTCCTCTCGGCAAGAGGTGAGGATGAGTCGCAGCTCAAGGGTTTCGACCTCGGCGCCGACGACTACATCACCAAACCCATCCATCCCAAACTGCTCGTCAGCCGCCTGAAGGCCATACTCAAGCGCGGTGAGATGACCACCGAGGAGGTGGATGACACCGCCCCTGCCGGGGCCGAGGCCTCGGGTGATGTAATAACCATCGACAGGGAGCGTTATATTGTCATCAAGAATGGCAAGGAGCTCATCCTTCCCCGCAAGGAGTTTCAGCTCCTGGCACTACTCTACTCCAAGCCCCACAAGGTCTTCTCTCGTGAGGAGATTTATGCCACGGTTTGGGGAAGCGAGGTGATTGTGGGTGACAGGACTATTGATGTGCACATCAGGAAGTTACGCACCAAGATTGGCGAGGAGCACATCGCCACAATCAAGGGCGTCGGCTACAAATACCAATAGAGAGTAATAGCAAAACAAAATAACATACAAAAAACACAAAACACAATGGTAATTCTTGTTCTTAACTGCGGTAGCAGTTCGATTAAGTATCAGGTGATTGAGATGACCGAGGGTAGCAACAACCTGCTTGCAAAAGGTTTGGTTGAGCGCATCGGCATCGACAACGGCGTTCTTACACACAAGCCCACAGGCAAAGAGCCCGTCAAAACCGTAACCGACATTCCCGACCACACCGTGGGTATCGACCTTATCATCAAGGCTATTACCGATCCCGCAAGCGGTGTTATTGCCTCGCTCGAGGAGCTCGATGCAGTTGGCCACAGGGTTGTTCACGGCGGCGAGCAGTTCAAAGAGAGCGCTTTGATTGACAGCGCAGTAATGGAGATGGTGGAGGGTTGCGTTGATTTGGCCCCCCTGCACATCCCCGCCAACCTCAAGGGTATCTACGCCATCAATGAGCTTCTGCCCGGCATTCCTCAGGTTGCCAACTTCGATACCGCATTCCACCAGACTATGCCCGCCAAGGCCTTCCTCTATGGTATTCCCCGTCGCTACTACGACGAGTATCGCGTGAGGGCCTACGGTTTCCACGGCACCAGCCACCGCTTTGTTGCCGAGCAGGCAGCCAAGATGGCAGGCGTAGATTTCAATAACTCCAAGATTGTGACCTGCCACATCGGCAATGGCGGCTCGGTAACCGCAGTTCTGAATGGCAAGAGCGTTGATACCTCTATGGGTCTGACTCCTGTTGATGGTCTGATGATGGGTACTCGTTGCGGCTCGATTGACCCCGGCGTGCTCAACTTCATCCACCAGAAAGAGGGCAAATCGATGGAGGATATCTGGAACCTTATTAATAAAGAGTCGGGTATCTATGGTCTTTCGGGCGGCCTTTCGTCAGATATGCGCGACATTAAGGCTGCTGCCGATGCTGGCAACAGCGTTGTAGCCGAGGCACAGGAGGCATACTTCTATCGTGTACGCAAACTCGTTGGCTCCTATGCCGCAGCGATGGGTGGCCTTGACCTTGTGGTCTTCACCGGCGGTGTGGGCGAGAACGGCCCCGAGATGAGGGAGTATGTATGTAAGGATATGGAGTTTATGGGTATCAAGTTCGACTCGGCTGCCAATGATGGCGTCAAGGGTGAGGACAAGATTCTTTCGGCTCCCGATTCGAGGGTGAAAGTTGTGGTTATCGGCACCAATGAGGAGCTGGTGATTGCCACCGACACCTACAACATTGTAAGCAAACTCAAATAGTTAAGGAACATATATTTACAAATCTAAAAAATAGACAAAAGTTATGATTAAACACTTGGAAGACATCGTTGCTGCAGCGGTTGCTCGTGGCAAGAAGAAAATGATTGTTGCCTACGGTCAGGACACCCACTCGATTGGCGCTACCGATATGGCCATCAAGGCCGGCTTGGCAGAGGTAACCCTCGTTGGTGACCCCGAGGAGATCAAAAAATCCTGCGAGGCAGAGGGCGTAGATATGAGCCAATACACCATCATCCCCGAGAGCGAGGATGTAAAGGCTGTGGAGATTGCCGTTAAGGCTGTTCACAATGGCGAGTATGATGTATTGATGAAAGGCGTTGTTCCTACGGA
>JAZQZA010000062.1:0-7296 GCA_045633765.1 Tidjanibacter sp.
CTTTGACGGCACTCTTGCACCGGGTAATATGCAGGAGTATGGATTTATTGCCTCGGTGGGCAAGAGTAACGAGGAGTTTTGGCAGGAGAGCAATGTGTTGGCCGACATTCACGATGCCGACCCTATCCTCAGCTATATGCTCAAAATGCTCGAACACGCCAACAAAACAAAGGTTCCCATCAAGCGCGAGGCGTTCCAAGAAACAGGGCGCAACATTCAGCTATACAAGGGAGTACGCGAATGGTTCGGGCGCATAAATCGCTATGGCGAGGAGCGCGGAATTGAGATTCTCCACTACATCAACTCTTCGGGCTTGAAGGAGATTATCGAGGGCACAACCATCGCCCACGAGTTCAAGAAAATCTACGCCTGTGAGTTTCTCTACAACGAGGACGGCGACGCCTATTGGCCCGCTGTAGCTATCAACTACACCAACAAAACACAGTTTATGTACAAGATAAACAAGGGTGTAGATAGCGTTGCCGACTCCCACCTGGTGAATGCCTATGTGCCCGATGCGGAGCGCCCCGTGCCCTTCGAGCATATGATTTACGTGGGCGACGGAACGACCGACATCCCCTGTATGAGGCTTGTGAGCGACCGCCACGGCCACTCCATCGGCGTCTATGACCCCACCTCCGAGAGCGGTTATCACAAAACCAAACTCCTGCTGGAGCAGAATCGTTGTTCGATGATTTCGCCCGCCGACTACACCGAGGGCGGCCGTATGGACACCATCGTAAAGACCATCCTCGACAAGATTGCCACCGATGCACGCATCGCAGAATTAGCCAAACAAGCCTAAAAAGATGAAGAGAATAATTTTTGCAACCAACAACGCCCACAAACTCGAGGAGGTCAATGCAATCCTCGGGGGCGAGATTGAGCTCATAACCCTCAAAGAGGCCGGCATCGTGGAGGACATCCCCGAAGAGGAGCCCACCATTGAGGGAAACGCCTTGGCCAAGGCGAGGTATGTGTGGCAGAAGACGGGGCTGGACTGCTTTGCCGACGACACGGGACTTGAGGTTGACGCACTCGGCGGTGCTCCCGGTGTTCACTCGGCACGCTACGCAACCGACGGCCACGACTTTGCCGCCAATCGCACAAAGTTGCTCAGTGAGTTGGAGGGCAAGACCGACCGCAAAGCCCGCTTCCGCACCGTCATTGCCCTCATTGAGGGTGGCGCAGAGCGCTGTTTTGAGGGCATCGTGGAGGGTACCATCACCACCGAGGAGCGTGGCGAAGGGGGTTTTGGATACGACCCACTCTTCACCCCCGAAGGCTATGAGCAGACCTTTGCCGAGCTCTCTCCCGAGGAGAAGAATGCCATTAGCCACCGAGGCCGCGCTGTGAAAAAGTTGGCCGCGTGGCTCAATCAATAGAGGTTGCCCACATTGGCTAAAACCTCATCGCGGGTTATCTCCTGGCTGCCGAGCACCACAAGTCGCTCAACGACATTGTGCACCTCGCGCACATTTCCTCTCCAATCCATACTTGTCAGCTCCGAGAGCGCCGCAGGCTCAATGCTCTTGGTCGGGAGGTTGTACTCATCGCAGAGGCTCTTGAGAAAGTACTTAACCAACTGCGGGATATCCTCTCTGCGCTCCGAAAGGGGTGGCACACAGAGAACTATGACACTCAAACGATGATAGAGGTCTTCTCGGAAATTGCCACGGGCAATCTCCTTAACAAGGTCTTTGTTTGTGGCCGCCACAACCCTCACATCCACCTCAACATCTCTGTCGCTACCAACGCGAGTAATCTTGCGCTCCTGAAGCGCACGCAGCACCTTGGCTTGTGCTGCCAGACTCATATCGCCAATCTCGTCGAGAAAGAGTGTGCCACCAACGGCCTGCTCAAATTTGCCCTTGCGCTGCTTTATGGCCGAAGTGAAGGCCCCCTTCTCGTGGCCAAAGAGTTCGCTCTCGATGAGCTCCGAGGGGATGGCTGCACAGTTCACCTCCACGAAGGGGCCCGCCGAACGGTTGCTCTGCAAGTGTATCTGACGAGCCACAAGCTCTTTGCCCGTACCATTCTCGCCCATCACCAACACTCGTGCCTCGGTGGGAGCTACCAGCTCAATTAGCCTCTTTAGTCGCACCGTTTTGGGGGCGCTGCCGACAATATTGTACCTCTGGCACGGTTTTTTCTTCGTGTGGGGATAACACAGGGCGTGGGGCTCCTCGCTGTGGGCCAACACATCTCTCACGGCACGCAGAAGGGCCGACACATCCACCGGCTTGGCCACAAAGTCGGCCGCACCTGCCCGAAAGAAGGTCAGCACCTCCGCAAGGGAGCCCTCGGCAAGGGCAATCCAGGGCATCTCCACACACCCCCACGACATCCGCTCGGGGGTCCCACATATCATCAGCTCGGCAACCCAATTGGCCGATGGTGTGTGGGACATATCTGTAAGATTTTCGATGGCACACACATCATAACCCTCGTGAAGGAGAATCTCCTTGAGGCTGTTGCGGATGCCTCTGACGGGCTCCACAACCAAAATTTTTGTCATAACAATTGTTCTGTTTTGAAATTAAAGACTCGCACAACTGGCCACCCTATGCAAATATGTTACCAAAAAGAGGTCGGAAGCAACAAAATCTCAAAAAATGAGTTATCTTTGTGGTCAAAGATACCCTTTAGTGACAAATCTCGGGCAATAGCCCCAAAGGTGCAGCCCCCCGAAACGGAACCCTGCGGCTGACCTTTTGGACAACTCTATGGGCCCACCCTGCAAGGGAAACACTCCGAACGAAACATCCCCCTCGGAGCACAAAAAAGAGAAATTTCGACATTTATACACACATTTTTTAGATGAAAACCAACTATAACATTGAGCGAGAAAAACTCCATCTGCCCGAGTATGGTCGCCACATTCAGGATATGGTAGCCGAGCTTGTTCGCATCAAGGACCGCAACGAGCGAAACCTCCGAGCCAAAGCACTTGTTGCCATTATGGCCAACATCCAACACGACTCGAGCGAGATGCCCGACTTCGAAAGAAAACTCTGGGATCACCTGTTCATTATGTCTGATTTTCAGCTCGATGTCGACTCTCCCTACCCCAAGCCCACCGCCACAACCATAATGCCCCCTCCCCACAAAATGGAGTACCCGGCAGGAAAGATCACAATGAAACACTATGGTCGCAATGTGAGAAATGTCATCCGCTCGCTCGAAAGGTTCAAAGAGCAGCAAACAATCGACACGGTGGTCTACAACCTCGCACGATATATGCGCACCAAGAGCTTTGAGTACAATCAGGAGCACCCCGACAATGCGGTCATCATCCGCGACATCAAGCGTATGGCCAATTTTGATATTTCCGTGGACGAAGAGGCTATCACTCTCATCAAAAGCGACTACCGAATGAACTCTTCGGGCTATCAAAAAAGGGGAGCCCACCAGAAAAAAAACAACAAAACACAGAAAAACTTCCGCCGAGGAGCCTATTCCAAGTAGTGGGCTTGTAGATGTCGCAGGGCTTTATTACCTTTGCTCACACACAAAACCACAAAAGCGAGTATCCCAAACGCAAAAAACAGACAAACAGATATGAAGAGAAGTTTAGTAATTATTTTGGCCGCAGCCGCCCTGTGCGGTTGCAACAGTAGGAGAGCATCCATCAATGGCGAATTTGCCGCTTGTGCCCTCCAGAGGGTGGTTCTGGAGAGTGTCTATTCCACCGGTGGCATTGTGGCCGACACCGTAACCACCAACAACAAAGGTCAGTTCTCGCTGAAGGTGAAACTCCCCAACAACGAGGCAACCTTCTACAACCTCCGCTGCGGCGAGCGCAACATTCCGCTCATTCTGGCCCCCGGAGAGAGGGTTGAGGTTCAATCTCTGCCCGGTCTTATTGACGGCTACAGCGTAAGTGGCTCCAAGGAGTCGGCGCTGGTGAAGGAGGTGAAAAACATTATGGCCTTCGGTGTGGCAAAGCTCGACTCGCTGGCCTCGCTCTACAACCAGACGACCGCCAAGGCTCTTCAGGAGTCCATCAGCAAGGAGTATTCCGCAACCTATCTCAACATTAAGCGCAAACAGATTGAGTTCATCGTGACCAACGCAGGCTCGCTGGCCGCCATCTATGCCCTCAACCAGAGGCTGCCCGGCGACCAGGTGCTCTTCAATGGCGACAGCGACATCATCTACTTCCGTCAGGTGGCCGAGGCTGTGGAGCAGAACTATCCCAACTCCTCCTACCTAGCAAGCCTCAAAGAGGCCATCACCTACTATGACAACCAGATGGATTTGGCTCGCAAAATCGACGAGGCTATGACCTCGCCCGCTGGATTCCCCGAGATTGAGCTCCCCGACATCACGGGCAAGAAGCACAGTCTTACGGCAGTACAAGAGGGCAAGGTTGTTCTTCTGGACTTCTGGACCATCCTCGAGGAGGGCGCATCGTTCCGTCAGGCCGAGCTCAAAGAGCTCTACAACAAATACCACGACAAGGGTTTTGAGATCTATCAGGTAGCTGTGGATACCGCCCAGCCCGAGTGGATTCAGACGGTACAGACCCAGAAGCTGCCCTGGATTTCGGTGTGTGACTTCAAGGGTCCCAACTCTCCCGCCGTTATGCTCTACGGCATACAGAGCGTGCCCACCAGCTTCCTCATCAACAAAGAGGGCGACATCGTGGCCATCGGTGCCTACGGCGACAACCTCGCAAAGGAGCTCAAAAAACTCTTCCAATAACAACCCTCACACCCCCTAAAAACAACCCACACAATGTACTACTTCGCCTCGGATATGCATCTGGGAAGCGGCTCCGCAGAGGAGAGTCGCCAAAGGGAGCAATGGGTTGTGGCGTGGCTCGACAGCGTAGCCCCCACAGCCAAAGCAATCTTCCTTGTGGGGGATGTTTTCGACTTTTGGTATGAATACAAAAGGGTTGTGCCTCAGGGCTTTACTCGCCTGCTCGGAAAGTTCGCCGAGCTTGCCGACCGAGGCGTAGAGATACACCTTTTTGTCGGCAACCACGATATGTGGCAGAGGGGTTACCTTGAGCGCGAGTGCGGTGTGAAGGTCCACTACCAAAGGGAGGAGATGGAGCTCTATGGCAAGAGGGTGAGCATCTGCCACGGCGACGACATCTACGCACGCTACCTGGGCGGCGGTGCAAGGTTCATCAACGCCACCTTCCGAAGCAGGGTTGCCCGCTGGTTGTTCTCCCACCTCATCCACCCCGACTTCGCTCTGCGTTTTGGTCAGGGTTGGTCGGGCGACAGTCGCAAATCCAAAGAGATTGCAATGCCCTTCCTCGGCAAGGAGGACCCACTTGTTAAGGAGGCAGAAAAAATAAATAACTCAAACAGAGTTGATTACTTCATCTATGGCCACAACCACTGCGCCGAGCGTTATGGGCTTGAGGCAGGTGGTGAGGCCATCTTCCTCGGCCATTGGTTTGAGGGCCCCATCTATGCCTCGCTCGACGAGCAGGGCGTCATCCAGCTACACAAATAGGCTAAAACTACCGCTATGAAACAATACCTCGACCTACTCCGAACCATCCGCGACAACGGCACCGTCAAAGGCGACCGCACAGGCACAGGCACAAAGAGCATCTTTGGCCACCAGATGCGCTTTAACCTCGCCGACGGCTTCCCCCTGCTGACCACCAAAAAGGTCTTTACCAAGGGTATCGTTCACGAGCTTTTGTGGTTTCTGAAGGGAGATACCAACATTAGCTATCTCGTTAGGAATGAGGTGCATATCTGGGACAACGACGCCTATCGCTTCTATGGCGAGAGGTGTGCCGCAGCGGGCGTGGAGCCCGTTGGTCGCGAGGAGTTTCTGGAGAGGGCCAAAGGGGCCGAAGAGTCCCCCATTGAGGGCTACCACTACGGCGACCTTGGCTCGGTCTATGGCGCACAGTGGCGCAGCTGGGGCGCACCCGACGGTAGGGTTATAGACCAGATTGAGGAGGTCATCGGCACCATAAAGGAAAATCCCAACTCGAGGCGTATGCTGGTTTCGGCTTGGAATGTGGCCGATGTGGAGGGTATGGCTCTGCCACCCTGCCACGTGCTGTTCCAATTCTATGTGGCCGAGGGAAAACTCTCCTGCCAACTCTATCAGCGTAGTGCCGACACCTTCCTCGGCGTTCCCTTCAACATCGCCTCCTACGCACTTCTGACGCACATCATCGCTCAGATTTGCGGCCTTGAGGCGGGCGAGTTCATCCACACACTGGGCGACACCCACCTCTACCTCAACCACTTCGAGCAGGTCGAGGAGCAGCTCTCGCGTGAGCCCCGTCCACTGCCCCGCCTGAAGCTCAACCCCGAGGTGAAATCGATTGCCGACCTCCGCTACGAGGACATCGAGATTGTCGGCTACGACCCCCACCCCACCATCAAGGCACCTATGTCGTTCTAACTAAATCAACACATAATGACTCCCAAAATATCACTCATCGTTGCCGTAGCCCAAAATGGCATTATCGGCACGGGTGGCACTATGCCCTGGCACATAACCGAGGATTTCGCCCACTTCAAGGCTGTGACCCTCGGGCACTCGGTGGTTATGGGCCGCAAGACCTATGAGAGTATCGGTCGCCCACTGCCCCGCCGCCGCAACATTGTCATCACTCGCAACGCCGAGCTCCAAATTGAGGGCTGCGAGATGGCTCCCTCGCTGGAGGGGGCTCTTGCAATGTGCGAGGGCGAGGAGGAGGTTTTCATCATTGGCGGAGGAGAGATCTACCGCCAGGCTATGCCCCTTGCCGATAGGCTCTACATTACCCACGTGGGCGTGGAGGTCGAGGGCGACACACGCTTCCCCGAGATTGACTCCTCGTGGCACGAGGTGCGCCGCGAAGAGTTTGAGCGTGGCCGCGACTTCGAGCACCCCTTTGCGTTTGTGGACTACGAACGATAAAATTTTTTCGCACCACCAAAGGCGGTGATTGTTAGGCAGGTAGGGGGCCCACGCCACCTCCTCGGGATGACAAGTGCGCCAAAAATTTTGCAAAATTGGAAAAAACAACTACCTTTGCAGTCGCAAATGTACCGCGGGGTAGAGCAGTTGGTAGCTCGTCGGGCTCATAACCCGGAGGCCGGAGGTTCGAGTCCTCCCCCCGCTACTAAAACAAACGGAGAGACAAATGACTCTCCGTTAGTTTTTGCATTGGGGGAGGGCGAGACCCGTAGGTTCGAACCGACGCACGAAGCGAGAGCAGAGGCTGCTTGCAGACTATGCCTCGCAAGAAGGAGGAAAAGCAAATTGCTTGCAATTTGATTAATCCTCCCCCCGCTACTCAAAAGGAGAAACGAAAATGTTTCT
>JAZQZA010000063.1:0-7616 GCA_045633765.1 Tidjanibacter sp.
CAAACCCCCTTTCTGTAAAGGGGGCTTTTCGCTTCGCTCATTATTGGTGGGGTGGTTGATGGTAGTGCATTAAGAATATCGCTCAAACTCTCAACATTTGAGGCCACTCCCTTCCCAAAGGGTGGATTTGAGGGAAATGAAAATACGCCCCCAAAAAGTGGGCATAAAAGCGCACTCGGAGGGTGTGGGTAGTGGCGGGGGAGTTTTTGTGTGTGGCTAGTTCCAGGTGGAGGGGTTGGCGAGAAAGATGCCGAGCAGGGCATTGCCGCCAGCGAAGTTATCAACATCGAGAACAACACCGTCGAGGATTGGGAAGAGGGCAACAAAGGATGGTGGTAGTCCTCGCCAAGAATCAATCAAACACAAGAGAAGAAAAAACCTTAAAAAAGCAAACCAATATGAAAAAGACATTTATGATTTTGGGTGCCGCAATGTTGGCACTCGCCACCGTAGGCTGCGAGAACGAGCCTGTCATTGAGGACAACACCCCCGTAACTCCCGATGAGCCAGTTGTGGAGGAGCCCACCGAGCCCACCGAGCTGGTACTCCGCGCCAACCTCCCCGAGACCCGCACTATCTTTGATCCCGAGAGCCTCAAAGTGTCGTGGTCCGAGAGCGACCAACTTGCCGTATTCAATGCCCCCGCAGGTACTGCCGACTACTCCGGTAATCTCCACTTTTTCACAAAAGTAGAGGGCGAGGGCGATGAAGCAGTGGCACAGCCCGGCGTATTTGTTGCCGGCGAGGATGTAGAGGTTCCCTTTGAGGATGGCGTAAACTACGATTGGTATGTGGTATGCCCCTGGCGCTCCTCTAATAATGTTGTGGAGCTGGTTACCCCCAAAGGCCAGTCGAAAGAGGATGGTTACTTCCCCATTGGTGCACAGACCCAGACCGGCTATAACACCACCACCCACATTTCGAGCGCCGATCTTTTGGTGGGTAAGGCTCTGAATACTCGCGAGCCCGTTATGACTCTCAAGCACCTTGCCGTTCTGCACAAATTCACGGTTACCAACAACTCGGATAAGCCCACCGTTATCACCAAACTCACCCTCAATGGTGGCGACAACAAACCCTTTGGTACCTTCTGGATTGACCTCACCGCAGATGAGCCTGCTATCGATGTCAACAAAGCAAATGGCGTCTTCAGCGAGCGTGCTCTGACCGTTAAGGATGGTGAGGAGTTGGCTGTTGGCCAGAGTGCAGATTTCTATATGGTAACTGCACCCTTCACCCTCAACAGCGGCGAGACCCTCAAGATGACCATCGAGACCTCTACCGGCACTCAGGTTGTTGAGAAGACCGCCACAAGTGACATCTATTTCAAGGCCGGCACCTACAACACCGCATCCCTTGTTTATGACTATAAGGTTGTTTATGCCGACCACCTCTACTCGGATACCTTCAATGGTAGTTTCAGTGGTAGCGATAAGGTTACTTCTAGCAATAGCACATTTACCCCCGCAAGGTGGGACTCCTACGATAAGGGCGGTATGACCGTGTACGATGGCGTTAAAAGCAATGTAAACTACACTCACGATGCCAACTCAACATTGTGTCGTTATGCAAACAATGCTGTTGTTGGTATGGATGATTTGTACGTGTGGTTCAAAGTAGGTGGCGTTGTGACTGTTAGTGGCATCAAACTCCACGGCAAAACCGACCTTAACCTTTCGTTCTACCACACATACAAGAGCTCGAGTCTTAAGACGGAATATAGCGTAGATGGTGGCACCACTTGGAATGAAATTGGTACAAGCACTACCGAGGCAAGAGCATATTTGGCAGAGCCTTCATTTAACTTCTCTGTTCCTGCTGACTCGGAAACTATTAGCTTGCGTTTCACAGCAACTGTTGCTGCTGTTCGTATTGACAACGTGAAACTCACTTGGCAGGAGTAATTAGGCGATAGATAAATCGCTCAATACAGAGAGCCGACCCACGAAAAGGGTCGGCTCTTGTTTTCTACACCACAAGCCCTCGCGCAGGCAACAAGGGACCCCAAACCACCCCCAAAGGGCCACTTTTTGCTATGGCGCAAAGGTTTTTATGGGGCCAGAGGGGGAGAGTGGGCGAAAAAAGTTGTATATTTGAGCGTTATTTGACATAAACCCCAAAAGTACAATGATTACCTTCATTATCTGTTTGGCCCTACTTGTGGCTGCATATTTCCTCTACGGACGACATCTCGACCGCGTGGCCGACATCCGCAACACCGCCGAGGTGCCATCCAAAACAATGTTCGATGGCGTGGATTATATCCCAATGCCGCGCTGGAAAACTTTCCTCATTCAGCTCCTCAACATTGCGGGCCTGGGCCCCATCTTCGGCGCACTTCTCGGTGCAGCCTACGGCCCTGTGGCCTTTGTGTGGATAACCCTCGGAGGTATCTTCTTCGGCGCTATGCACGACTATTTCTCGGGTGTCATCTCGCTGCGTAATGGCGGTGTGAGCCTTCCCGAGATTGTGGGCAAGTATCTGGGCGCTGGCCCCAAGGCTGTAATGAGGTGGTTCTCGCTGGCGCTGATGATTCTGGTGGGTGCGGTCTTTATGTCACAGCCCGCCGAGCTCATCGCCGAGCGCATAAGCGCCCCCGAACTCTCCGATGTGGCCTTCCAGAGCCCCGCAGGACACACCTTCAGCACCCTGCTTATCATCATTCTTGCCGCCATCTTGGTCTACTACTTGGTGGCCACACTACTCCCCATCGACAAAATCATTGGCAAGATATACCCCGTCTTTGGCGGACTGCTCATATTTATGGCCGTCGGAATCCTCTGGGCGCTCTTCACCGAGTACAGTGAGTTCATCCCCGAGTTCGACGGCTTCAAGAATATGAAGGCCGGTGCCGAGCGTTTCCCGCTCATTCCAATGCTCTTCACCACCATTGCCTGTGGCGCAATCTCGGGCTTCCACGCCACACAATCGCCCCTGATGGCCCGCTGTATGCGCAACGAGAACGAGAGCCGAGTGGTCTTCTACGGCGCAATGATATCCGAGAGTGTCATCGCCCTCATCTGGGCCGCAATAGGTATGGCCTTCTGGGGCGGCGTCGAGGGACTCAACGGTGCTATCGGTGAGTATGGCGGCAAGGCGGCTGTGCTGGTCGATAAGATTGCAACCTCAACCCTCGGCAACACACTCGCCTACTTTGTAATCTTCGGCGTTGTGGCCTGCGCCATCACCTCGGGCGACACCGCCTTCCGCAGCGCAAGGCTCATTGCTGCCGATATGTTCGGCATTGAGCAGAAGAGCATCTCGAAGCGTCTTTGGGTGTGCTTCCCCATCTTTGCGCTGGGCTTGGGCATCATCCTGCTGCTCCCCTTCGGCACCATTTGGAGCTACTTCGCTTGGGCCAATCAGGCGCTTGCCGTCTTCACCCTCTGGACCATCACCGTATGGCTCCACCACAACCACAAGAGCATTTGGATTGCGCTCATACCCTCAGTTGTTATGACCTATGTATGTGCAAGTTACATCTTTGTTTCGCCCCTGATGTTCGGTATGACCAATCGTCTGGTGGCCTATCTGCTGGGCGGCGCACTCACTCTTGCCATCTCGGGATATATGCTCAAAAAAGTCTTCAGCTATGGCAAAAAACTCTCTTAAACCCACACTCAACCAAACCTTCCGCATTCTCCACGACGAGAGTGTGGCAGGAGGCGATATGAACCTCTCCGAGGAGCTCGCACGCTCACGCAAGGCGGAGCAAAAGGGCAACTTTGAGGAGGCCTGCGAGATTCGATTTGCCGCCGTACAGGAGCTTGTGGAGCTTCTGCCCGAGGATGAGCCCGTGGAGCTCGATTGGGAGGATGCGGCCACAAGGGATGCGGTGATTCTCGCCTACTCGTCGGCAGTGGATTTCTTCCTTGTGGGCGATTGGGAGATGGCCGCCGCACAGCTCGAGATGGTCCTGGATGTCGATAGCGACGACCACCTGGAGGCCACAACACTCCTTGCGTTTGTCTATGTGGCTATGCAGGAGTGGGATTCGTTTGAGGACATCCTCCCCGACTTGTCGGACAAGAGCCCCGAGATGGCCATTCTGCTGCTGTGGAGTGGCTTTGTGCGCGACGGAGTCATCAATGGCAAGGAGCTTGCCACCTTCCGCCGCTACCACGCCCAATACCTGCGCGAGTGGATAGCCGAGGAGCACCCAACAGATGGTCGCTACCTGGCCGACATCTCCTCCGAGCGCCCCTCAAAGGAGGCTATGGCTCGAGAGCTGTGGCTCCAGACCGAGCACCTCTGGAGGGCCAATAGTGAGTTTATCAAGGCCCTCAAGGCACAGAGCCGTTAGCTCATTGCGGACAGAACAACAGCGCCCCGACTGATGTGGTCGGGGCGCTGTTGTTTATTCCCAGAAGAGGGCTCTATTTGAGGCGCTTTATCTTCTTGTCCTCGGGAGCGACCTCGCGAACAGAGATTGCAAAACCTCCGCCACGAGCCATCCTTATCTTATGCTTTGTGGTGCTCTTCACCTTGCCCTCGTAAATCACATAGGCCTCGGGGTTGCTCTCGTAGTCGGCATCCTCGGCGTCGGCATAGACCTTGGCAACATACTCCTTACCCCCCTCGAGGAAGTCGAAGGAGAGCTCCACGGTGCGTGCCTCCTCGTCGGTCACTCCGCCCACAAACCAACACTCCGACCTCTTATCCTTGCGCGCAATGACAACATAGTCGCCGGGCTCGGCCATCAGATAGCGGCTCTCGCTCCACTCCACAGGCACATCCACAATGAATTGGAAGGCGTCGAGGTACCTCTCGTAGTTCTCGGGCAGGTCGGCAGCCATCTGCAAGGGCGAGTAGAGAGTCACATAGAGTGCCAGCTGGTTGGCCAGAGTGCTCAGCACCTTCGATTTGTTGCCTGGCGAGAAGGAGCCGAGGTCCATACAGAAGATGCCGGGGGTGTAGTCCATAGGGCCACCCTGCAGGCGTGTGAAGGGGAGGATTGTCACGTGGCGTGGCTGGGTGCCACCAAAGGCCTGAAACTCGGTGCCGCGTGCCGACTCGTTGCCGATGAGGTTGGGCCAAGTGCGGCAAAGACCCGTGGGGCGCACAGCCTCGTGGGCATTGACCACAATCTTATACTCGGCAGCCTTCTGCACAGCATAGAGATAGTGGTTGTTCATCAGCTGGCCAAAGTGGTGCTCGCCGCGAGGGAAGATGTTGCCCACATAGCCACTCTTTACGGCATTGTAGCCATTCTCGACCATAAAACCATAGGCCCTGTCCATCCTGCGCTCATAGTTGCGTATGCTGGAGGAGGTTTCGTGGTGCATCATAAGCCTCATACCTCGCTCGCCTGCATAGTGCTGCAGCTCGGCAAGGTCGAAGTCGGGATAGGGGGTGACAAAGTCGAAGACAAAATCCTTGTGCTTGCCCGACCAATCCTCCCAGCCGATATTCCAACCCTCCACCAGGAGCTGGTCGAAACCATAGCGCGAGGCGAAGTCGATGTAGCGCTTGACATTCTCGGTGGTGGCACCGTGGCGGCCGTGGGGCTTGAGGGTGGAGTAGTCGGTGTCGGCAAGCTTGATGTTGCCTCCCGAGGTGTAGGACCAGCGATTCTTATTGGTGATGAGCTCCCACCACACACCCATATACTTGACGGGCCTAATCCACGAGGTGTCCTCAATGGCGCAGGGCTCATTCAGGTTAAGCGTCAGGCGCGAGGCCAACAACTCCCTTGCATCGTCCGTAATAACACCCGTTCTCCAGGGGGTGTGACAGGGGGTCTGCATATAGGCCTTGTTGCCAATCGCGTCGGGGGTGAGCCACGAGGTGAAGGTGTAACTCGCGGGGTTGTAGATGAGGTGCATACACGAGTAGTCCACAAGCGCCGCCTCGTGGAGCGTGATATAGAGCCCCTCGTCGCTCTTCATCGTAAGGGCAGTCTGAACACCCCAATCGGAGAACCTTGTTGTGGAGGCGTGTGAGCCCATAGGGGTATTGGCCTTGGAGCCAATCTCCGAGAGGCGCGAGTCGATATACTCATACTCCTGCGTGTCGTAGTCGCCGGGGATCCACAGAGCCTTGTGGTCGCCGGTGAGGGCAAACTGTGTGAGCTCCTCCTTGACGGTGAAGTACTGCAGCTTCTTCTGGCGGGGAAACTCATAGCGCAGACCGAAGCCATCGTCATAGAGGCGGAAACGGATGTTCATCTGACGCTTGGTGGCGGGTTGTGTGAGCTCCACAAGCAGTTCGTTGTAGTGGTTGCGGATGTGGCTCTCCTCACCCCACACGGGCTCCCACACCTCATCGAACGAGCTCTCCGAGGTGGCTTTAACCTGAAAGCCCCCCAACAGGTCGTCGCTACCCTCCAAATCAAGACCAAGACTACTTGGAAGAATGGCGGGCGAGCCCTTGTAGTCCACGGAGTAGAAGGGGGTGCCCTGCTCGAGTGAGAAGGTGAGCTTGAGGTTGCCGCCAGGCGAGCTGATGGTCTGCGCCGAGAGGCCCATCGCAAAGGCCGCCACGAGGAGTGCCAACAATGAGGTAAAAAGTCGTTTCATAATCTCTATGGTTCTTGTTGTTTAACCTCACAAAGATAGACAAACTAATCCGGACAAACAAGAAAACGGCTCCCCGTTGGGGAGCCGATCAACTCTCCCTCCCCACCCCCGAACCGCAACTATCGGCATAAAACAAAAATCCCTCCCTCAGAAAGGAGGGAATTAGGGCGGTTTGTAGGAGTCGGGCAAGATCGCCCCATTGTGTAGCAGGAACATCTTTTGTATAAAATTCCACAACGCAGCAGCATTTGTGTGAAATTTTGATTAACTTTGTAAAGCTGCCATTGTATTCCTGCTATATACAGCCAACATAATTCACCCCGTAAAAAAGTTATTTGCTATGAAACACCCTTACACACCTAACGCAAAACGGAGTCTCTTTGCAGCCTTTGCGCTCTTTGCTCTGTTGTCAACCACCTCTGTAAATGCGCAATGGACCAAGGAGGAGGTGCTACACCACGTTGGTGTCGCCTTTAAGTACCCCAACATAACATACGAATCGCAGCCCGACTTCACCCAAATGACCTCTGCACAGGAGTATTTCGATGAAACGTGGGCCACTTTCGAGGCTAAACCATACCCCGATGGCTCATACTATATTCGATTCTCCGGTTACGAAGTGCAACCCTTTGGAAGTGCTCAATATAGTCTTAGTGCGGTGCAGTTTACCCCACGCAGCAGGTATGTTCATTACCAGAGAACATTGGATTCAAAGGCAGAGATGGAGTCCTTTTTTAACCTTACCGTCAGCGAGTTAAAAAGGGCGGGTGGAGTTCTGCTCGGCCCGGATAAGGATATGGGTATTCATCAACAAGTCACCTTCCCCGAGGCCTATCCCAATATCGTGATTCGACTCTCGAAGGGATATGACACAGTCTACCTCGACATCCGGGTTAAACTGTAGCAATAACTCCAACTTTTCCAAAGGAGGTAGGGAGGATTGTAGAAATCGGTGCAACTCATCGCATCTCAAAAAAATAGGCTCGCAACTTTCATTCCCCCCCTACAAAAAAATAAGCCCCCTTTACAGAAAGGGGGTTTGGGGGATAGGTAACACAGAGGATGCGACTCATCGCATCCCAAAAAAAAAGGATCGGG
>JAZQZA010000064.1:0-12032 GCA_045633765.1 Tidjanibacter sp.
TACCACTCTCTCCGTAAATCTTGGAGGTGCTGCCGCCTATGCCGATGACCTCTATGCAGTGCACGATCGCGCCGCCTTGGCTGCCGCCGAGGCTGAGATTGCCGCTGCCGAAGCTGCCGCAAGGGAGGCCAACGAAAAACGCATCGCGGCAATGGTCGCTGCGGCACAGGCCGAAGACGATATTGATGCCATCCTCGGCAATGTGGAGGTGGGTGGCTCCTATGCTACCGTGAGCGCCGCCACAACCTCGGCGGGTGGCAATGTCAGCATCTACAACAATATCTATGTGGATGACTACAGCAGTGCCTATGCGCGTCGTTTGCAGGGCTTTAGCTCGCTCTCGTACCGTATGCCCTCGTCCTACTACGACTATCGCTATGGCGATGCCTATTTCCTCACGATGGCCTACGATCCCGCCTTCTATACGGTTATGATTATGGGCGATCAGGTGTGGGTGGAGCCCCGTTACATTACCAATATGTTCGGTAGCTGGAATAACCCATACTATTATGGCTATCGCTATGGCTACAACCCCTACTACTACGGTTATAGCTACGGTTACTACGATCCCTGGGGATGGAACTCGCCCTATTGGGGCTGTGATCCCTTCTATCACTACCACAGCCACCACTATTGGCACGGTCCCCACTATGGATACCACGACCATCACCACCACCACTATCCAAGCTACCACCACCCCGGCCATAGGCCCAGCGGTCCTGGTGGCCCCCACGGTGGCTCACACCACAACTCAAGGGTGGAGTATCGTCCCAGCTATGGCACAACAGGTTCTTTGAGTTATCCCGCAGGCAACCGTCCCTCCTATAACGACCGTTTGGGTGGCGGCCGCACCAACGACCGCGGAGCAACTATGAGGCCCGTTGCAGGTGGTTCCGCCATCAGGGGTAGCTCGAGCGCCAGCGCCGGTGGCTCCTCCACTCGTCCCGGCACAGCCATCACAGTTCCCTCTGCTCGTCCTTCGGGCACTCCTTCGGTGAGTATCGCGGGTGACCGCGGAGGTCGTGTGGATGCATCGGCTCTTCTCAATGAGGATTTAAGCGGCAGCCTTAACGGCTCCACACTGCGTGGCACAACTCCCGTGCGTGGTAATATTTCGACAGGCACCAGCACCTCCGGTTCGCGAGGCTCGGCAACGAGCGGTCGCGGCAATTCGAGGGTGACCCTCACCCCCGGTAGCTCTTCGGGGTCGAGTAGTAGCAGGGGTACCTCGGTGCGTATCGGCACAGGCTCCTCGTCGAGCCGTTCGAGCTCTTCGACATCCACTCGTTCGGGCTCTTCCTCCTCAAGAGGTAGAAGCTCGGTGGGCTCCAGCAGCCGTTCCTCCAGCAGCCGTTCCTCGAGCTCGAGCAGCAGCTTCAGGAGTAGTGGTAGCTCCTCGTCGCGCTCCTCAATGGGTAGCTCCAGCTCCTCGTCGAGCAGCTCTTCGCGCGGAGGCAGCCGCAGGTAGTATGGCAGTATTTCCACCCCCGAAGTATTGCCGCAGCAGTGGCAACGAGGGGCGTAGAGAAACAACAATCGGACAAATATAAAACTCTTCGTATGAAAAGATTCTTCAGTATAGCAATGTTGGTTGTGCTCTCCACTATGGGTGTGAGGGCACAATCGACCGTCTTTGGTGGCGAGGTCATCACCCCCGCAAATATGAGCCATATGGAGGCTGCGAAGTTCTCGCAGGCGGAGCACACCTTTATGTCGGCAAGGGTTGCAGGTATGGGCGGTGCGTTCACCTCGCTTGGCGCCGACATCTCGAGTATGGTCATCAACCCCGCAGGTCTGGGTATGTACCGCTCCTCGGAGATGCTCATCTCGCTGGCCTTCGACACCACCACAAGTTTCAATGACACCTATGGCGACTATGGCCACAGCAGTAGCAATTTGGGCTTCAATCAGATTGGTGCGGCGTTGAACCTCTATCAGGGCTCGGGCCCGCTGGTGAGCTTCACCCTCGGTTTTGCCTACTCGAAGATTGCCGATTTGAACTACTCCTCTATGGCACATTGGAACGGAGGCGATGTGACTATCGGTGAGTTCTTTGCCGAGCAGATGTATGGTTTCGACCCCACAGCACTCAATGGCTCGGCCGACCCCTTCCGCAACAACAATATCTATCCCGACGAGTGGGGTGGTGTGTTGGCCTATCAGACCTACTTCATCGATCCCAATATGGATGCCGGCGGCAAGTTCCAGGGTAACTATATGGTTCCCGGAGTGCCCCTTAGCACCAAAATCGATTCGTCGTATAATATGAAAAGTCGTGGAGAGGTGGGTGAGTATGACTTCTCGATGGGCTTTAATATTGCCAACATTCTCTATTTGGGCACCACGCTCGGTATTCAGGATGTGAATCAGTCGATGAGCTATATGTTCCTGGAGCGCTACCCTGGAAATTCGGGCTACGACAATCTGTTGCGCTCAACGAGGTATAGCCCCTATGTGGCAAGCTATGGCTCGGGTGTGAACTTCAAGATTGGTGCTATTTTGCGCCCTGTGAGCCCCTTGCGCCTCGGTATTGCCTACCACACCTCTACCCGTATGAGCCTCTCGAGGGACTACTATACCACTATGGAGAGCACCTTTGGCGATGTTGAGTACTCGGCAGAGTCGCTCATCAACAGCTACACCTACAACTACTCGACGCCCAGCAAACTGATGCTCGGTGCTTCGCTGGCTATCGGTAGCAGGGCAATCCTGTCGTTCGACTACGACAAAGTGTGGTACGATGGTATGAGGATGTACACCGATGGTTTGGAGGATGCCTTTGCCAATGATGTTGATGCCGACCTGGGCACCTCGGAGAACTACCGCGTGGGTATCGAAGTGGTCCCCATCAAGGGTGTCTATCTGCGAGGTGGTTATGCCTACTACGGCTCGCCATTCAACCCCGAGACCAATAAGTATATCTCCGATGGCGGCTTCTTCTTCGGCAGCTATAAGACCCACTCGAACAACCTTTCGCTTGGTGGCGGTATGAGGTTTGGCAACTCTGCAGTGGATGTAGTGTGGACCATTTCCAACGCTCACTACACCAACAGTCTTATGTATTACTACTCCTATGTGGATGCAGATGAGAGTGTTCTGGTTACGGGCCCCACGCTCGCAAACATCAAGCACCGCACCCACAATGTTGCCCTCTCCTATTCGTTTAGATTCTAATCGCTATTCCCACTCCTCGGCAACTGCTTGAGCAGGGGAGGTAAAAGATAAAAAACTCGCCCACCGAGAAAGGTGGGCGAGTTTTTTTTTGTCTTACTCATTGGGAGCAAGCAGGGTGGTGCGTAGGAGGTCGTTGTGGGTGCGCAGGAGGCGTTGGTTGCGCCTCTCGGTGAGAATGCGGGCCCTCTCTTGCCCCACAAAGTAGGTGGTGCTCAACCCTCCGCAGCCAATAATCCAGCCGCTCAACCACTCGCCGGCAATCATCTCACTCACACCAAAGGTTGCCAAAGCTCCGTTGGCCACCAGCGACACCACACCACTCCATATCTCGCCTGCGTAGAACTGTCCCACACCCGGCAGAAGGCTGAGCCAATAGGCCACCTCGGGGTTGCGCAACGAGGGCGCTGCGGCGTATAACTCCTCGAGTGCGGGGGTGAGCTCCTCGCCATTGGGAAGCGAGGCCACATAGAGGGTGGCGGCACCTTGGGAGCGTACCCAAAGGCCCATTTCGCCTGCTGAGAGCGCCTCTACAAGGTGCATCATAGGTCTGTCGGTGTGAGCAGGAAGGTTTATCTTCGACTCGTCAATGGTGCCGAGCGAGAGTTCAAACTCTCCCGCAAGATAGGCCGTAAGCGCCTTTTGGTAGTAGTAGTCGGCGAGCTCCTCTGCGCCCAAGGCATAGGCATAGACTCTCGAGAGCTCCTTGAGTGCCTCCCGATAGAGCCCCTGCTGTTTGCGCACCTCGGCTTTGGCCATCACCGCCTCGTTGTGCATAGCGGGGCTGTCGGCAGCGTAAATTTTGCGCTCCAACTCCAAAGCCCGAAGGTCGCCTTCGGTTAGCTGTGCACTAGTAGAAAATACTGCGCAGAGGGATATGAATGCTGTACATAACAGCCTCACTATTAATTGTTTCAATTCTTTGGTGGTATATCCTTACGGAGGCTACGCTTCCGAAAATGTTGCCAATGTAGAGTAGCGACCCAATGGAGCCGTAGGTGATGGTGCGCCAGTTCAGGGGCGTGTCGGCCCTATGCCAAGAGGTGGCCGTAAGGGCAGCAAAGGCCCCCACCGCCAGAAATGAGGCTACACCCTCGCCCACATTGCCGGCATAAATCTGGCCCAAGCCCGGAATGACAGCCGAGGCTACTGCTGCAACCCACGGCTTCTTGTCGAGGGGCCTATGGGCAGCGACCTCGTCTAATCGTTGTTGCTCTTCGGCAAAGACAAAGGAGTTGTGGTCGATGGCGCTGCGCCAGATGTGATACTCCTCCAGATTGCCCTCCAGGAGCGCAATGCCCTCACGCTCAAAGGCTACAATGTCACGATAGGGCTCACAGGCAGGTGTTGCGGAGAACTCCTCAAGGCGCAGTTTCGCCCCCTGTGTGTCGCCACTTTCCAGCAGACACACCGCCCCGAAGAGGCTGCTTTGGGACCAAAATGGGGAGTCGTTGCCGACGGTGCCAAAGGCCGAGGCTGCTTGTATGAATCGTTGATTGTGATAGAGTGTCCACCCCTTCAGGTAGCGCATCGTGTCGAGTGCGGCGGGGGTGTAATTATCGTCCAGCGAATTGGTTAGGGTGAGCGCATCGCGCATCAGTCCGCCCCCCAGCAGGTAGGTGCCGAACTCGTAGTCCTCCCTTGCGTGGCGTTGGGCGCAGAGGGGTGCGACAGTGGCGCACAAGAGGAGTATGATGAGGGCATATCTTTTCATCGGCGGTAGCGTTTTGGGTCGTCCTCAATGAGTCCTCGGCTATTCTTGGGGGTGCTTGCTCGGCCTATGCGCGTGTTGCGTACAATGCGGTCGCAGCCCAGAAAGAGGGTGGGCAGAGCGCCATATTCCATTGTCAAGAGTTTGAAATAGTGGGTGTTGGAGTCGGAGTAGCCACCCGGAGAGCACACATCAGGAGCCACGAAATTCTCCCACAACCACAGCGCACTGCTGGTGAGGTGGTAGGTGGGCGAAATGGTCTGTCGTCCGGGCTCAATGCCGTAGGGGACTTCTTTGTCCGTAGCGAGGGGAGCAAAGGTTGCCTCGCGCAAAAGTTCCAAATCGCTCTTTTGCGCCTCGGCCCTCTCGCCCATAGCACAGGCAAAAAGGAGCAAAAGGAGCAATGGTCGTAGGTATGTCTTAAGGCTCCTCATTACTGTACCAACTTATTCAAATCCACATTCGTACGCTTGGCATTGGCGGGCACCTGGAAGTCGAACATTGGCGAGTTTGCCCTCGGGCCGACAAGCAGATTGGAGTAGGTGCTGAGCCTTACGACCGAATCGCGAGGGGAGCTATACTCAATCTCGGTGATACGCATAGGCATAGGGATTCTGTCGTGCTTGTAGTTGGAAAAATAGACCTTGCGCACGGGCTGCAGCTTGCTGTCGTAGTATATCATACATATCGGCAGGAGGTTCTGGAACACCAGTTCCACCTCCGAGATGTTGGCGTGGCTCTTGGGGGTGAAGGTTTTGATCGTCAGGCCATCCTCGTAGCGCACATTGCTCTGACGGAAGCCGTAGGCGGGCAGTCCCATATCGTTGTAGGTGCCCCACGCAAACATTGCGACAATCTCCTTGCCCGAGGCCAGCTCCTTGTCACTCACCATTGCAACCTCGTTCTTGCGAGGGTCGTAGATGCGCATCTCGCCGAGCGAGTTGGCGAGCGAAATAAGGTGCACCGGACGGTGTTGTTCGGCAATCATCCTGCCATCGCTGGTGAGGTAGATGCTGCGTTCGGTGGTCACCCTCTTTCCCTCAGCAACTTGTACGGTTTTGACATCGACCGAAACACGCTGTTGGGCAATCGCACTGAAGGTTGTGGTGAGCAGTAGGAGTGTAAGTAGGGGGATTTGGCGCATAGTCTTTACATATTATTATATATATGGTATGGCGGAGGAAAGAAACGGGGCGCTGGGCCTCTGCCCGCGCCCCGTAGATGTGATGTATTCTTCTGGAAGGTGTGGTTTAGAAGATGTCTGCCCACATCAGAATACGCTCGTTGTTGAGGAACTTGCCGTCAATGGTGTCGTCCAGAGCGCCAACAAGCAGCAATACCGAGTCAATAACATAAACAACGCCAAAGCCACCACCGGTCAGCAGGTAGGGAAGTACCATCCAAGGAGCGGTGCCGAGGTAGTAGCGGTGTACGCCACACCAGCCGAGGAACCACGAAAGAAGGGTAGCAACAACGGGGTTCTTGCCAGCCGAAACATAAGCAGCAGCTGCGGGAGCAGCGGCGGCGTCGGTGTCGGCCATTACAACCATCTCAATCGAGTTCTCTACCAAGTCGTCAATAGCAGCATCATTTGCTACATAATTGTTGGCCGAAGCCGAGCAGATTGCAAACAAAGCAACTGCCATAGTGAGCAAAAGTTTTTTCATAGCATTAAAATTTTAGTTAATAGAAAAATGTGTGTTCAAAAGTCTGTCGAATTGTTCTCCGAGGCGCCCAGAGCACCAGAGAATACACAAAAATAACAAAATTTTTGTTATTATACAATCTTCGCAAGTAGTTTTTTGCACAGTGTCGGTATTTATACATCAAAAAGAAACCACTCCCGCCCGAAGGAGAGAGTGGTTTTTGGGTGTCTGAACCCAGAGGAGAAACCCTCCGAGGTCGCTATTTGGTTGCTACGAACTCTGCGCCGTCGGGCATACGGAAGGTGATGCTCTTTACGGTGAGTGCGTCGTTCTCCACGCACAGTGCGGGTGTCTTGGTGAGGCCCTCCCAGAGCGACTTGAAGTCGCGTGCTACATTCAGAGGCACCTTCAGAGTGAACTCGCCGTAGGTGATGTCGAAGACTTTGAAGGTCTCCTCCTCGGCATTGTAGGCACCAAGGCTCAGGCGGAGAACTACGCTCTTGCCACGCAGTTTCACATACTCCCCCTCGGCCTCCTTAAGCAGCTGCTCACGCAGAGCCGCAATGGTCTCCTCGGTTACGCGCGAAGCATACTGTGCCTCGGTCTCGAACTCATCCTTGGTCTGGAACTCCTCAATCTTGGGAGCAACATACTCGCCTGCGTAGTTGGAGAACTTCTGGTAGAAGAGGTAGTCTTTGCAGAGGTCGGCAGCCTCGTCGGCGGTGTAGAGCACGGGTACAACCTCGCTACCGATGCGGTTGATGTATCCATACTTGTCGCCGATGCAAACGAGTGCAACCTCGTTCTCAAACTGACCGATGGAGTCATACTTGGGAGCGGTGATGCCACGGCCCTCTTTGTCGATGAGGCCATATTTGCCCTCGAGCTTCACGCAAGCCACGCCGCCGGTCATCTCGCCAATCTCGTCATAGACGGGAGCGAGAATCTCGTCGTAGGATGCGTTCATAAAGCCCCACTTGCCTGCATATTTAATCTTTGCAATGCCGTCGGTCATCTCGCCAATCTCGGTGTATTTCAGCTCGGTAACCTGCTTGCCCTCAATGTCGATGAAGCCCCATTTGCCACCCTTGGAAGCTTTTGCAACGCCCTTTGTGAAGTCGCCAACGGAGTCGAAAGTTGCGGGGATAATCTCACGATACTTGGTGTTGATGAAGCCAATCTTGCCATCGGCCTTCACGCGAGCAAGACCGTCGGCGGTGAAGTCGCCAACCTCCTCATACTTGGGAGCGACAACCTCTTTACCCTCCTTATTGGCCCAACCGAACTTGCCATTCTTCTGGATTTTTGCAAGGTTGTTGAGGTCCCAGGCGCCTACCGAGTCGTAGGCTACGGCAACAACCTCCACACCGCTACGATTTACATAGCCCTCCTTGCCGAGGCGTTTTGCCAGAGCCAAGCCCTCGGCGTCGAACTCGCCCACCGAGTCGTAGGTCTTCTCGTTGATGGCCTTGCCATTAACGCCAACCCAGAAGTATTTGCCCTCTTTGAGAACCATTGCGGCGCCCTGCGAGAAGCTCCACACCTTGTTGTAGATGGCCTCGATGCGCATAGTGCCTGCGATGTCGCAGAAGCCCCATTTGCCCTCGACCTCAATGGGGGCAAAACCCTCGTTGAAGGTGAGTGTGCCGACATATTTGGGAATAACGGTAACGGTGCCCTCGGCGTCAATCTTGAACCAGGTGTCGCCGCTGAGAACCATTGCAAAGCCGTCGGCATTGAAGGGTTTGGCCTCAATGTAGGTCACGGGAATAACCTCCTTACCGGTGCGGTCAATCCAGCCCCACTTGCCATCCTTCGATACCATTGCAAGGCCGTTTGCCTCGAAGTCGCTTGCCTGCTCGTAGCAGATGGGAATAGCCTCCTCGCCGCTGGTGTTCAACCAACCGTAGAGGCCATCTTTCTTAACCAGTGCCAGGCCATTCGAGAAGCTATTTACATCGTCATACAGGATGGGAATAATAACCTTGCCGTTGGCAGCAATCCAGCCATACTTACCTGCCGAGCATACCCAAGCCAGACCCTCCGAGAAGTTGCCGGCGTCGGTATATTTGAGCTTGATGACCTCCTTACCGTTGAGGTTCACAAAGCCCCACTTGCCGCCCGAGTAGTTGCCCTCGCTCCAAGTACCCTTGGTACCCACGCGAGCCAGATTGTCGCAGAAGATGTCGGCATAGTCGTAGCTTACCCTTACGATAGCCTTACCCTTGGCGTTGTAGTAGCCCCACTTACCGCCCGAGTAGTTGCCCTCGGCGTCGTAGGTGCCCTTGATGCTAACCCTCACCAGACCATTCACGAAGTCCTCGGCGTAGTCGTTCTTGGCGGGGATAACCTTCTTACCCTCGGCGTTGATGAAGCCATATTTACCCTTGGCATCGCGGAATTTTGCAAGACCCTCCGCCGAGAAGTCCCAGATGGCCTGATTGTTCACCTTTAGAATCTCTTTGCCTTTGAGGTTCACCCAGCCCCACTTGTTCTCGCCGAGCGAAGCCATTGCGATACCATTCTCGTTGAAGGCACCCAGCACAGTGTATTTGATGGGGACAATCTTCTTGCCGACGGTGTTAATCATACCATAGAGGCCATCCTGCTTAACCCACACGAGGCCCATATTGTTCCACTCGCCAACCTCGCTATAGACAACGGGAGAGATGAGCTCACCCTCGCCATTAATCCAGCTCATAAATTCGCCTTTGGCAACCTTGGCCAGACCGTTGTTCTCCCAAGCCCACAGGGCGGTGTACTCAACCTTGGTGATTCGTTTGCCGGTGATATCAATCCAACCGTAGAGGTCGTTCTGGCAAACCCAGTTGAGACCATTCTCGGTCCACTCACCCACAGCGGTATTCACCACGGGGATAATCTCGCGGCCACCGCGGTCCACCCAGCCGATGAACTCACCGACGGTTACAGTGGCAAGACCATTGATTGCATAGTCCGAGAAGGAGTCATATTTGATGGGGGTAACCTCCTTGCCCAGAGTGTTGATGATACCCCATTTGCCGTCGATGGAAACCTTTGCAAAGCCGGCCTCGAACTTGCCGATGGAGCTATACTTCACGGGGGCAATAACATCACCCAGGTTATTCACAATACCATACTTGTTCTCAATCATAACCTGTGCGGTGCCGTTCTCCTCGAAGGTGCCAATCTCGTCGTAGATGACCTTGAGAATCTCCTTGCCGGCCTTGTTGATAAGACCCCATTTGCTCTCAATCCTCACACAAGCGGTGCCACTCTCGTTCCACTCGCCAACCTCGTCGTACTTGTTGTCCGAGAGGCGTTTGCCGGTGGCGTTGAGCAGGCCGTAGCGGCCCTCCTTCACACCCCAAGCCAGACCCTCGGCATTGAACTCGCCGATGCTCTCATACTGGGGACGGTGAATCTCCTTACCGGCCTTGTTGATGACGCCCACCAGGCCGCCTACCATAATGCGTGCGGTACCGTTGGGTGCCCACTCGCCGGGCTCGTCGTATTTGATCTTGGCAATAGTCTTGCCCTCGCGGTTGATAACACCCCACTTGTCGGACTGTTTAATCCAAGCCAAACCATCGACCGAAAACTCGGTAACCTGCTGGTAGCGAACCTTGATGATCTCTTTACCCTCTTTGTTGATCATACCGTAGTTCTCGCCGATGCGAACAATGGCGGTACCCTCGGGCGAGAAATCCTCAATCTCGTCGTATTTAACCTTGGCTATAACCTTGCCGTCGCGATTCACCAAGCCAAACTTGTCCTCGTCCTTAACCATACAAAGACCATCTAAGGAGAAGGAGCCCAGCCAATCGTAGCGGAGGCGTACAACCTCTTCGCCGAGTTTGTTTACATAACCCCACTTACCTTTGGAGTTTTTAACTTTTGCAAGGCCGTCGGGGGTGAACTCCTCGGCTACCTCATACTTGGCCTTAATTAGCCAGTTGTCCTTGGTGTCGACATAGCCCCATTTGCCGCGGGCATTCCTCTTGGGGGTCAGCTCCTGCGAGAGGGCAGGAAGTGTCAAGAGAGCTGCCAGAATGATAACAAAAAGTCTCTTCATAGTAGTAATTTATTGATTATTAGTTTGTAATTTGTTTCCTTTGATGTGTGCAGAGTTGTGAGATGTTCGGCGTGTGGGCCGACCACCGAGTGGTGCACTACGGTCTATTTCCCCCAAAGTTATGATTTTTTTTGCAGAGAACAAATTTTTTGGACACATATATATAAAAAATAGACGCGAAGGGTGGTGGCGATGTCACATTTGTATCGGACTAATGAGGGGGTGAAGGAGGCCAAAAAAAGCAATTCTCCTGCGGATAATCGCCGCGTCACCAAGGGCGTCACGCAGGGGCGCAGGCAAAGGGCACGAAAGTTGTCCCGTAAGGCGCAAAGAGTTGATTATTAAACGGGTGTTTGGGGCGGAGGAGAACCCCCTTTGAGAAATATTTTTTTCAAAAAAACGCTACAATGTTGTAAATTAATCGAATAATAGTGTATATTTGCAGTCCGATTGGAAAAAATTAGGTTAGTCGGAACACAAACTAATTAATAAATATCATAAAATTATGACCAAAGCAGATATCGTAAACAACATCGCCAAAGAGACTGGCGTTGAGAAAGTTCTCGTTCAGCAGATCGTTGAGGCTTTCATGGAGAATGTTAAAGGTTCGCTCATCGAGAAAGAGCCCGTATATTTGAGGGGTTTTGGTAGCTTCATCATCAAAGAGCGCGCTCAGAAAGTTGCTCGCAACATTTCGAAAGGCACCACCATCACCATCCCCGCACACAGCATTCCCGCTTTCAAGCCCGCTAAGAGCTTCGCCGGTAAGGTGAAATAATTCCCGCAAGAGAAACTTTTTTATAAACCCAATAAAAATTAAGAACTATGCCTAACGGTAAAAAGAGGAAAGGTCCCAAAATGGCGACCCACAAACGCAAAAAACGTTTGCGCAAAAATCGTCACAAACACAACAAGAAATAGGTTGTCGGTTTACCTTTAATAGAAAAAATAGAGCTGAAAGCCTATCAACGGGTTTTTGGCTTTATTTTTTCGTGAAGGGGCCTCGGCCCCCGCGCACTTCCTCCTATTATTCGAATAGGAAACCCACTTTTACATTACAGATGAATAGAGAATTAATCATTAACGTTACACCGTCCGAAGTAACTATCGCCTTGGTCGAGGACAAGCAGCTCGTGGAGCTGGACAAGGAGAGTTGCAAAAGCGGATTTGCGGTGGGCGACATCTATCTGGGCAAGGTGAGAAAAATTATGCCCGGACTAAATGCCGCATTCGTCAATATCGGCCACGAGAAGGATGCTTTCATTCACTTCCTCGATTTGGGCCCACAGTTCACCACCCTGCACAAGCTCGTGGCGAACCTCTCGACGAAGAAGAAAAACGTGCGAATTGAGAGTCTGAAGCTCGACCAACCCCTCGGCAAGCAGGGTAAGTTGGCCAACTTCATTGCAGGCGGACAGCCTATTATGGTGCAGATTGCCAAGGAGGCAAT